>NZ_BAAAUT010000003.1:0-208971 GCF_039534085.1 Planomonospora alba | reverse complement strand
CGGCGGGGCGGGCGGCGCGGCACGGCGCGGCCCGCGCCCGGGCACCGCCACCGCCAGCCAGGCGAGCACGACCAGGCAGAGCACCTGGGGGACCGCCCCGGACAGCGCCCCGGCGAGCGGGGTCTCGCCGAGCGCCCGGCCCGCGGCCGACGACAGGCCCGCCAGACCGAGCGGGACCGGCGGCGGCCAGGGCCCGGTCACCCGGCCGGCCAGGCCGGGCAGCAGACCGCGCGCGTGCCCGGCCCGCGCCACGTGGTCCATCCAGGCCAGCAGCGCCAGCGCCCCGGCGACCACCAGCGCCCCGGCGGCGCCGCCGGTCCATCCGCCCGCGAGCGGGGCCAGCGGCCAGATCCAGGACGCGCGGACCCGGGCGGGGGCCATGGCGGGCGGGCGGGCGCGGGCCCACCGCACCGGGACGGCCGCCGCGGCCGCGACGAGCAGAACCAGGGCCCAGCCTCCGGCCAGCGCCGCCCGGTAGGCCAGGTCGGGCCCGTAGCGCATGGTCACCACGCCGGATCCGGCGGGCACCTCCCATGCCTGCCGCCACCCGTCCAGCCGGACCGCGGTCAGCGGGCGGCCGTCCAGCTCCGCCGTCCAGCCGCGGTTGAAGTTCTCGTTGACCACCAGGTAGGAGGGTTCGGAGACGGAGACCCGCACGCGCCGCTCCGCCTGCTCCCAGACCTCGGTGCTGACCGGGGCGGCGTCCACCGGCCGCGCGGCCTCCGTAGGCCGGGTCCCGGCCGTCGCGCGCAGCAGCACCGACCGGATGCGGAAGGCGTCGGTGTGGGAGGCGCTCACCCGGACCGGCCCCGCGGTCAGCTCCACCGGCTCGCAGGCCGCGTAGCCGACCGGGCGGCCGCTCGCCACGTCGTCCAGCGTGCCGTCCACGACCCGGGTGGGCACGGTGTTGCCGTTCACCGTCAGCGTGGGGCCGTACCCGCAGGGCAGCCGGAGCGGGCGGGACTCCAGGGAGCCGAGCGGCTCCACCCCGGGGACGGCGATCTCCGCCACCTCGATCGGCCGCGAGGCGGGCGAGGTGAAGGTGATCTCCAGCCTGGAGGTGCGGACCGCCGCGAAGGAGACGAGGCCGTCGGCGCCGACCCAGCTCCGGGTGGTGCGGCCGCCCGCCCGCACGCTCACCCGGACCGGCGGCTGCCCGAGGTAGGTGTCGGGGAACAGCACCCTGATCCGGGAGAGCGTGGCCGGCTCGGCCAGCCGGATCGTCAGTCTGGGCGCCCGGTCGAAGGGCTGGGCGTACCAGACCGTGCGCACGTCGCCGTCCATGGCCGCGCGGCCGATCACCGCCGGATGGTCGGTGACGGTGGAGGAGGCCGCCACCTCGGGATGGGCGCCGGGGACGGTGGTGAGCAGCCGTGCCGTGTCCGGGTCGGTCAGCACGGCCCGGCCCGTCACGACGCGCTCGCCGCTCGTCCGGGTCTGGAACTCCCGGTCGAAGCCGTAGCCGTCCTCGCCGAGGATCTCCAGGGCCGGCGAGCAGGTCCAGCTGGAGGTCCCCCGCATGCAGGCGGGCGCGGAGCCCTGGCGGGTGAGCAGGACCGAGCCGGGTTCGTCCTTCCCGGAGGCCGGGACCGAGATCATGCGCTTCGCCCTCACCCCGGGGACGGCGACCTCGGTGATGCCGACCCGGCTGCCGACCCGGCTCCGGGGCTCCTCGGCCAGGCGGGTCACCCGGATCCGCAGCCAGGAGCTCCGGCCGACGGGCGGACGGACGAGCTGCGGGTCGGTGGTGTCGCTCACCGGCGCCCTCACCGTGCCCGCCTCGGTCTCCAGGGCGATCTCCGCCACCGCGGGGCCGAGCCCCCGCTCGAACGCCACGGTGATCTGCGGAACCTCGATGTCCTCGACGAAGCGCACCTCCCACCACTCCCCGACCGCGCCGTTCCAGCCGTCGGAGCGCCAGCCGGTGCGGGCGTCGCCGTCGAGGGCCGCGTACGGCAGCCGCCCGGGGTCGCGCCGCCCCGTCGCGGCCGTGATGTCCGACTCCGCCGAGGAGGCGCGCACCCCGGCGATGCCGGAGTAGCCGGCCACGGCGGCGGCGCCCTCCCACTCCGGCTCGACGAGGTCCGCGGTGGTGTCGCGCTGCGGCGCCTGGTCCTCGGTGAACGTGGCCGTCGCCGTCCGCCGCAGGTCGCCGAAGAGGATCTCGCGGCGGCGCAGCGTGTCGGTCGCCACCGTGTCGCCGGCGGGCACGGCCTCCGCCCCCGCCTCGTCACCCAGCAGCATGGCCCGGTCGTCGGCCAGCAGTCCCTCGTCGGCCAGGTCGAGGACGGCCTCCGGGGCCCCGGTGACCCGGACCGCGCCCGCGCGCGGCACCGTGCCGGCCACCGGCGCCGGGTCGGGCACGGCGTAGACCTCCAGGGCGGGATATGCCTGGTCGAGCCAGCCCGAGGCCGTCGGGTAGGACCGGTTGCCGACCTCCGGGCCGAAGGAGGCGACCCGCACCAGGCCGCCGGACTCCTCCAGGGTCTCGTGCACCCGCGCGGGCCAGGCCGTGCCGAGCGTCTCGCGCGCCAGGTCGTTGCGGACGAGCAGGTAGGTGACGCCGATCCGGCGCAGCGCGGCGGTGAGCCCGGCCGAGCCCTCCCCGGTGGCGAAGCGCTCGTCGGCGGCCGCCAGCAGCCGTGCCAGGCCGGGCGACCCCCAGGGCAC
Organism: Planomonospora alba; assembly: GCF_039534085.1. Classification (NCBI taxonomy): domain Bacteria; kingdom Bacillati; phylum Actinomycetota; class Actinomycetes; order Streptosporangiales; family Streptosporangiaceae; genus Planomonospora; species Planomonospora alba. The sequence continues at coordinate 206,301 of NZ_BAAAUT010000003.1, read as the reverse complement.
GTTGGTGTGGGTGGCCCAGCGCACCGTCAGCAGCGACTGCATGGGCTCGTCGACCGGGCGCCCCCACACGTACTCGCCCCGGCGCGACCCGGGTACGGCGAGCACCATCCCGCCGCCGGTGCGCTCGTTGAGCCAGTCGGCGGCCTGCCGCCAGTAGACGGGCAGTTCCTCGAACCCGCCCTTCACCGTGACCCCGGCGGAGGCGACCGGCACCGCGGTGAGCGCGACGAGGCCGGACAGCAGCAGCACGGCGGGCCTGCGGAGCGGCAGGCCCGCCTCCCGCAGGGCGCCGGAGAGCCTCGGCAGGCGCACGGCCGCGGGCAGGGCGGCCAGGCCGAGCGCGAGCGGGAGCCGGATCAGCGCGTCGAACTTGTGCAGGTTCCGGAAGGGCGAGAGCACCCCGTCCAGCAGCGCCCGCACCTGCCCGGTCCAGGGGTGGGCCAGTGCGTCGGCGTGCCCGAAGGAGATGATCAGGATTCCGGCGAGCGCGCTCAGCGCGAGGAAGGAACGCTCGGGGGTGGAGCGCAGCGCGATGCCCGCGACGCCCAGGCCGGCCACGAGCGCGGTGGCCGCGATCAGCCAGGGCCGGGTCGCCTGCTCGAACGTGGCGGGCAGCCAGGCGCTGCCGTCCACCGGCAGGAACGACATCCAGCTGGAGGTCCCGCGCAGGATGTTGAGCAGCGAGGTGACGCTGGTGGTGGCGGAGGCGGTCTCGATGAACGGCAGGAAGGAGAAGATGTAGCTGCCCATCACCAGCAGCGGGACCAGCCACCACATGGACACCGCGCCGATGCAGGCCAGCCACCAGGCCAGCAGCCTCCGCTTGCGCGTGCCCTTGCGCCGGGTGAGCAGGTACAGCAGCGGGACGACCAGGACGGCGAGCTCGGCCGCCGCGTTGACCCCGCCCGCGCACAGGAACGCCAGCGCCGACAGGGCAGCCGCCCGGCGCGGGCTGGTGTCCCGGTCGGCTGCGCGCACCAGCGGCAGCATGATCCACGGCAGCACCGCGCTCGGCTGGAACTCCGAGGAGTTGCTCCCGATCAGCGCGATGGCGTGCGGGGCCAGCGCGTAGGCGAGCCCGGCCAGGACCCGGGTGACCGGCGTGCCGACGCCCATCGCCCGCGCCAGCCGCTCCACCCCGAGGAAGGCGGCGCACAGCACGGCCGTCATCCACAGGCGCTGGATGTTCCACGGCGGCATGTCCAGCGCCTCGAACAGGGCGTAGAACGGGCCCATCGGGAAGAAGTAGCCGTGGGCCTGGTTCTGCAGGTGGCCGAAGAACGCGCCGTCCCACAGGTGCACCGCCCTCGACAGGAAGCCCAGCGGGTTGAGCGCCATGTCGAGCTTGGTCTCAGCGATGATCTTCCCGGGGGCGGTGTTGAACGCGACGGCCCCCAGGAGCAGGCAGCCCGCGAGGAGACGCAGCCGGTGCCGCAGCCGGGCGGATGCGGTATCCGTGCTGGCGAGGGTCATCAAATGGTCACCGTGTGGGTCAGGTGGGGTCGGTCTCACCCACGGCGAGACGGAGGTCGGATGTCCCGGTCAGCGGGCGGGCCGCGCCCGCGGCCCAGCGCCGACGGTCGGACCGAGGGAGTTCTGTGGTGATAAGTCTGGTTATAGTAGCGCCGGTCCGTCCCCAGGTGAACTCGCCCGCCCAGACCCGGCAGGCCTGCTGGATCTCCGCGCGCCGCGCCGGATCGGACAGCTCCGCGATCGCCCGGTCCACCACCTCGGCCAGCGTCTGGCCCTCCCGGACCAGCCAGCCGGTCACCCCGTCGCGGACCGAGTCGCGCAGTCCCGCGACGTCGTAGGCGACCGTGGGCACCCCGAAGGCCGCCGCCTCGATCACCGTCAGCCCCCAGCCCTCGAACTCCGACGCCGTGACGTTCAGCAGGGCCGAGCCGAGCACCGCGTTCTTCTCCGGCTCGGCGAGGAAGCCGTGCAGGTGGACGCGGTCGGTGACGCCCCGCTCGGCGGCGAACGCGACCAGCGCCTCCGACTCCGGCCCCCGCCCGACGACGTGCACGTGCAGGCCGGGGTGGCGCTCGCTCAGCTCGGCGGCGAGGCCGATCACGCGGTCCACGCGCTTGTGGCCGACCAGCCGGCCCAGATAGACCAGGGCCGGGTCCCCGGCGACGGTCCCCCGCCGCTGGACGGGCCTGGCCGCCGGGCTGCCGTTGGGCACCACCTGGATCGGCGCCAGCCAGCGCAGCCGGGTGCGCAGTTCCTGCCGGGAGGACTCCGAGACGGTGACCGTCGTGCGGCGGCGGTAGAGCAGGCGGGCCACCGGCCCCTCGATGAAGCACCCGATCCTGGCCAGCCAGGCCGGGAAGAACGCGTAGAACTGCCGGTCGTGCACGTGGTGCACCAGGCAGACGACCGAGGTCCGGCGCCGCACGACGAGCGGGGAGAAGAACGGGATGCCGTTCATCGAGTCGACGACGACGTCGAACGCGCGCCGGTGGAGCAGCAGCCAGAGCGGGACGAGCAGGTAGACGAGGTAGCGGTTGCCCATCCGGTGCAGCGTGATGCCGTCGAGGTGCTCGGTCCTGGCCTGGCCGGGCTCCCTGCTGGTCGCGAAGTGCACCGTGGCGCCCTGGCCGGCGAGGTAGCGGCTGACCTGCCAGGCGTACTCCTCCGCTCCGCCCGCCACCGACTGCTGCGGCTCCCGGAAGTTCAGCACCGCCACCCGGACCCCGGCCAGCGGCGCCCGGGACTCCTCCCCGGACCGGCCTCCGGTCTCCAGACTCAGCCGGGCCCGCGGGGCGGCCGGCGCATGCGGCGTGGCGGCCGCCTTCCCACCGGATAGGACCACGATCTCTCCTCCACTCCGTGCTCGCACACGGCCGGATCAGGGCATGGCGGAGCCACGCCCTGGCTGATCATCGATGTCCGGCCCCACCCCGGCCGGTGAAGAAACGTCCGGCCCCGCCCGGCCGGTGAAGAGACGTCCTCAGGGGCCGTGCCGTACGGCCCCCGGGATCACTTGTCGCCGTAGTTGTACAGCGGCCTGTTCGGCGGTTCCGGCGTGGGCGCCGCCACGTTGACCACCGCCACGGAGGCGCCGACCGCAAGGACCGCTCCGACGGCCAGTGCTGCGAGCACGCGGATCACTGAAGCTCTCCCTCACAGATTCGGACAGTGTGCCGAGGGTAGAACGTGATTCATGTCATAAGCCATAGCCTTAGTAAAACCGTGACAAAGTAAGTTACCCTCCGGTACCCCGCGCAGGGGGACGCATGCGCAGGTCAGGAGGGCGAGGAGAGACGGATGAGGCGGAGCTCCCGCCCGTCGAAGACGGTCACGCCTCCCTGGAACACGTTTTCGGAGGAGTGTTCGAGAACGAATCGCACCCCGAGCCGGGCCAGGGCCCGCGGCCGCTCCTCCGGCGCGCCGCGCAGCGCCTCGGCGGCCGCGCGGGCCAGCGGGTCCTCCGCCGCCACCCGGATCCGGCCGCCGGGCGTGCCCACGAGCAGCTCGTCGTTCCAGACCACCCGCCGGGCGAAGAGCTTGGTCGCCGGGTCGAGGACCACCCGCCCGCCGTTCCAGGCGAACGCCCGGTGCGCCCCCCACGGCAGCGAGAGCAGCGCCCCGCCCGCCGGGTCGGTGTTCACGATCCGCTGGACGTGCCGCCACTCGCCCGGGTAGTCCACGGCCTCCAGCCGGCCGAACGCGCCCAGCGCGAAGGTGGGCAGCACCAGCACCGGCACGGCCACCGCGACGGCGGCGGCGGCCCGCGAGGCGACCGCGCGGACCGTCCCGGCCAGGCCGACGGCCTGCAGCAGGGCGAACGGGGCCAGGTAGAGCTGGCCGTCGCGGAGCGGCCCGAACCCCGGCCACCAGCCGATCAGCGCCTTCAGCACACCGGGCGCGAAGGCCCCCAGGCACGCGACGCCCAGCCCCGCGACCGCCGCCGCGGCCAGCCCCGCCCGGTACGGCACGGCCGCCGGTCCCGGACGCCCGGTCCCGGACGATCGCCCGGCCTCCGGAGCGTCCGGCGGCCCGCCGGCGCGCAGCCGTACGAAGCCCCAGACCGCGACCGCCGCCAGCACCAGCCGCACACCCGACGACCACCAGGTCTCCTGCCCCGGCACCGCCGCGTGCGCGTTCCAGATCCCGCCCAGCCCGAGCAGGCTTCCGGCCACCCCGAACGGGCCGTCCGCGCGCGCCGCGAACGCGTCCACCCCCACCGGGTCGGTCGTGGCCCCGCTGAGCAGGGCGGGCACCAGCCACGGCAGGCTCAGGACGCCCAGGACCGGCGCCGCCTCCCCCACCCGGCGCGCCCCGGGCGGCAGGGCGGGGCGCCGGCGCGCGGCGGCGCCCGTCCCGCGCCCCGGTCCCGCGCCGTCCGGGCGCCCCGGTCCCGCGCCGTCCGGGCGCCCGGGGACGGACACGGCGACGGCCGGCACGGCCAGCAGGGAGACCAGCATCGCCTGGAAGCCGCCCGCGGCCGCCGGGAGCAGGGCGAGCGCGAGGCGCGCCCGCCCGCCGAGCACCACGGCCCGCACCGCCCAGGGGAGCCCGGCCACGCCCAGCAGCAGCGCCCACTGCCCGAGCAGCAGCCGCTGGGCGAGGTAGGCGTTCCAGGCGTAGAAGGCGGCCGCGGCCAGGCGCGGCCCGAGCCGTCCGGAGGGCACCAGCGCCGCGGCACCCGACGCGGCCAGCACGAAGATCCCGAGCAGGATCGCCTTCTGCACCGCCTGCTCGGGGAGGACCGCCGACAGCAGCGCGACCACCAGGTCGCTGGGCACGGCCCGGGGGAAGCCCTGCCCGGGGAGCACGACGGGCGGATCCGGGACGAACACCATGTCGTAGCGGAGCACAAACCCCGGGCCCAGCGCCGGGCCGAGGGCCAGCAGCCCGAGCGCCAGCCCCAGCAGCGCGGGCGACAGGCTCCGCACGGGGAGCGGGCCGCGAGGCCGCAGGCTCCGCACGGCGACCGGGCCGAGAAGACGCCCTGCCCTTTCGGCCCGATCTGCCCGCATATCGCCAGACCTTACGGCAGCCCCGGGACCGCCCGGGGCCGCCGTGCCGCCGTCACCGGGTCGCCGTCACCGGATCACCGGTCACTTGCCCGGCTCCGGGTCGCGGGGCAGGCCGAGCATGCGCTCGGCGATGATGTTGAGCTGCACCTCGGTGGTGCCGCCGTAGATCGTCATGGCCCGGGAGGCGAGCACCGCCCGGTTCCAGACGCCAGGGTCGCCGAGCTTCATGTCGGCCGCCACCGAGGCGGCGGCGCCGAGCAGCCCGGCCGCGCACTCCGAGACGTGCTGGGTGTGCGAGGTGGACAGCAGCTTGCGGACCGAGGCGTCGGCGCCCGGCTCGGCGCCGGACAGCTGCTTGAGCGTCACCCGCAGGCCGAGGGCCGCGATCGAGTGCGCCTCGCAGACCACCGCCGCGATCTCCTGCCGCTCGGCCGCGGTCAGCTCGCGGCCCAGCCGCCCGACCAGCCCGAGCAGGTCGGGGACGGAGGCGCCGGTCCCGCCCGACCCCGAGCCCATCGAGACGCGCTCGTTGGACAGGGTGTTGCGGGTGACCTTCCAGCCCTGGCCGACCTCGCCGACGACCAGGTCGTCCGGGACGAAGACGTCGTCGAAGAAGACCTCGTTGAACAGGTTCTCCCCCGTCATCTCGGTCAGCGGCCGGACGGTGACGCCCGGCGTCTTCATGTCCACCAGGAAGTAGGTGATGCCCTCGTGCTTGGAGCCCTCGTTGGAGGTGCGGGCGATGCAGATGCCCCACTCGGCGAAGTGCGCCACCGAGGTCCAGATCTTCTGGCCGTTGAGCTTCCAGCCGCCCTCGACCCGCTCGGCTCTCATCTGCAGCGAGGCCAGGTCGGAGCCGGCGCCCGGCTCGGAGAAGAGCTGGCACCACATCAGCTCGCCGCTGAGCGTCCGCGGCAGGAAGCGCTGCTGCTGCTCCGGCGTGCCGTAGGTGGCGATCGACGGCACCACCCAGGCGCCGATGATCATCTGCGGGAGCCGGATCCTCGCGGCCTTCAGCTCCTGGAAGATCAGCACCTGCTCCAGCGGCTTGGCGTCGCGCCCCCACGGCCGGGGCAGGTGCGGCATGACGTAGCCGGCCTCCGCCAGCGCCCGCTTCTGCTCCATGCCCTCCAGCTTGGCGATCTCCGCCAGCTCGGCGCGGATCGTCTCGCGCAGCGCGGCGGACTCCTCCGGGAGCTCGATCTCCAGCTCGCGGGTGACGCCGCCCAGCGCCAGGCCCGCCACCTTCTCGGCCCACTCGGAGCTCGCGCCGAGCAGGGCGCGCAGGGTGAGGGCCCGGCGGTAGTAGAGGTGGACGTCGTGCTCGTAGGTGTAGCCGATGCCGCCGAAGATCTGCACGGCGTCCTTGGCGCAGTGCACGGCGGCGTCCGGCGCCGTCACCCCGGCGATCGCGGCGGCGTAGGCCGCCTCGTCGCCGCCGTCCGCGGCGGCGCGGGCCGCGTCCCAGACCGTGGCGCGGGCCTGCTCCAGCGCGATGAGCATCCGGGATGCCTTGTGCTTGACGCCCTGGAACTGGCCGATCGGGCGGCCGAACTGCACGCGCACCTTGGCGTACTCGGCGGCGGCCGTCACGCACCACGACGCGAGGCCCGCGGCCTCGGCGCCCAGCAGGATCACGGCCAGGTCCCGTACGGCGGAGCCCGACAGACCGTCCAGGATCCGGCCGGCCGGCACGGTCGCCCCGTCGAGCTCGACCTTCGCCACGCTCCGGGTGAGGTCCAGCGACGCCACCGGCGTCACGGTCGCCGCGGAGGCGTCCACCGCGACCCACGCCTCGCCCTCGCCGGTGGCCACCGGGAGCACCAGGACGTCGGCGAGCGCGGCGCCGAGCACGTACTCGGCGGTGCCGCCGACCGTCAGCGCGCCGTCCTCGCCCCGGGTGCCGGTCAGCGCGGACTCCAGCGCGACCGCGCCGGTCAGGGTGCCGTCGGCCAGGCCCGGCAGGAGCTCGGCGTGCGCCTTGCCGTCGGAGGCGAGGATCACGGCGCCGGCGAGCACCGTCGGCACGTAGGGCCCGGGGGCGACCCGCTCGCCGAGGGCCTCGACCGCCACGGCCGTCTCCAGCAGGCCGTACCCGCTGCCGCCGTACTCCTCGGGGATGTGCAGCCCGAGCAGGCCCTGGTCGGCCAGCCCGGACCAGAAGGCGGGGCGCTCCTCGCGCTCGGCCGCGAGGGCGGCCCGCACGACCTCCGACGGGATGTTCCGCTCGGCCCAGCCGCTCACCGACTCGCGGAGCGCCTCGTGCTCCTCACTCAACCCGATCGCCATGACAGCCTCCAGAAACGGTTCACTGGCAGAACCATATTCTAGAAGTTGCTTCCGTCACAACGGACGGACGCTGGCCACCAGAGGGGCGATGTCGGCCCACAGCTCCCTGCGGCCGTCCGGCACGGTCACCAGGAAGACCGCGGGCTTCGCCCTCGCGGTCCCCAGCAGCGCGAGCGCCCCCTGCGAGCTGCGCCGCCTGCCGTCGATCTCGTAGTCCACCCGGTAGCCGAGCACCCACCCCCGGCCCCCGGCGTGCCGCTGCGAGGCGGTCCAGACGAGCTCGGAGCCGTCCGGGTAGTGGTTGCGCAGGGCCCAGCGCACCGCGCGCACCGCCAGGGCCCGGTGGTCGGCGTCGCTGTCCGGGGCCTCGGCCGGCGCCTTGCCGGGCAGCGGGAACGAGACGGCCAGCGTGCGGGGCGGCCGCGCGCCGCCCACCCGCATCCCCGCGGAGAACGGCCTGCCCGCGCCGTCCTTCCACCGCCCGCCCAGCCGGGCGTAGGCGACCCCGGCCCTGGTGTCCACCACCGTCCCGGTCACCGGGCTCGCCGTACCGGGCAGCGCCGCCAGCGGGATCGCCCCCGGCAGCCGCGGCAGCTCCGCCGCCGGGGAGGCCGCGGGCGCGCTCGGCGCGGCGGGCGCCGCCGGCGCCGCCTCCTCCGCGGGCCTGCGCTGCGGCACCGGGTCGGCGGGCTCGTCACCGGAGAACAGCGCGAAGACCCCGATGATCGAGAAGACCGTGGCGACCGCGGCGAGGGCGCTGTAGACCGTCCTGACCGGGATGTCGGCGATCCGCGCCGCCATCCCCCCGCCGCCACGCGCCGGGACGGGCGGTGCGGCGGGCTCCGCGGCGTCGGCCGGCTCCCGGACCGCGGCCGGCGGCCCGCCGACGCGGAGCGGCGCCCCCGGGGCGTCCCCCGCCGCACCGCCCGCCCGCCCGCCCGAGGCCGTCCCACCGGCCGGACCGCGCGAGACCGTTCCACCGGCCCGGATAGGCGAGGCCGTCCCACCGGCCGGACCGCGCGAGACCGGGACGTCCCGGCCCGCGCTCCCGCCCGGGGACCGCCGGGGCACCCGGGGGGTGACGGTCGCGTCATCCCCGGAGTCCTCGTCCCGGACGACGGGCATGGGCGTGGTGGGCGCCTCGTAGGACGGGACGTGCCTGTCCCGCGAGCGCCCCGGGGAGGTGTCGCCGGCGTCCGCCATGGCCGTCAGATTACGTCGGCCTGGGTGGCGGGCACACCCTTTCCCGGCACGCTTTGTGCGACGGGCACACGCCTGGCCCGAGGAGGAGGCCCCCTCTTCCTTCTACAGAATTTCGCTCTGTATGGTCGCGGCCATGAGGGGCTTCTACGAGATCGCCACCGCCGACCCCGCCCGCGCCGCCGTCCTGGGAGACGCCCCGGTGACGTACGGCGCGCTGCACGAGCAGGTCAACCGGGTCTCCCACGGCCTGCTCGCCCGCGGCGTCGCGCCCGGCGACGCCGTGGTGACCGTCCTGCCCAACGGCACCGACATGATCACGATGATGCTCGCGACCTTCCAGATCGGCGCGTACATCGTCCCGGTGAACTGGCACTACACCGCCGAGGAGATCGGCTACGTCATCTCCGACTGCGCGGCGCGCGCGGTGGTCGGCTGCGAGCGGTACGCCGACGCCGTACCGGGCGGCTTCGAGGAGGTCGCCGCGCTCGCCGAGGGCCGGCCCGCCACCCCGCCGCCCGCCCGCCGGGCCGGGTCGATGATGCTCTACACCTCGGGCACCACCGGCAGGCCGAAGGGCGTGCGCAAGCGGCTGATCGAGGTCACCCCCGAGGAGCTCTTCCCGATCCTCGAGCGCAAGAGCTGGCGGCACTTCCGCCTGCCGCCCGACGGCGTCCACCTGGTGCTGTCCCAGCTCTACCACTCCGCCCCGTACGGCCAGGCCATGATGGCGGTCAACCACGGCCACGCGCTCGTGCTGACCGAGCGCTTCGACGCCGAGCGGACCCTGGAGCTCGTCGAGCGGCACCGGGTGACGAACACGTTCATGGTCCCGACCATGTTCCACCGGCTGCTGGCGCTCCCCGCCGAGGTCAGGGAGAAGTACGACCTGTCGTCCCTGACGCACCTCTACCACGGCGCCGCGCCCTGCCCGCCCGCCACCAAGCAGGCGATGATCGACTGGCTCGGCCCCGTGCTCTGGGAGTACTACGGCTCGACCGAGGCGGCCGCGGTCACGATGGTCTCCTCGCAGGAGTGGCTGGAGCGGCCGGGCACGGTCGGCCGGGCGGTCGACGGCATGCGCCTCGCCGTCCTGGGCGAGGACGGCGAGGAGCTGCCGCCCGGTGAGCCCGGGCTGGTCTACATCGGCGGCGTCAACCGCTTCGAGTACCACGGGGACCCGGCCAAGACCGCCTCGTCGATGCGCGGCCGCCTCTACACCGCCGGAGACATCGGCTATCTCGACGCCGACGGCTACCTGTTCCTCTGCGACCGCCGGACCGACCTGATCATCTCGGGCGGGGTGAACATCTACCCCGCCGAGGTGGAGGCGGTGCTCCAGGAGCACCCGGCGGTGGCGGACGTGGCGGTGATCGGCGTGCCGGACCCGGAGTGGGGACACAAGGCCGTCGCGCTCGTCCAGCCCGCACCGGGCGCCGAACCCGGCCCGGACCTCACCGCCGAGCTGCTGGCCCACTGCTCCGGGCGGCTCGCCAGGCTCAAGCACCCCCGCGTGATCGAGTACAGCGAGCACCTGCCCCGCACGCCCACCGGCAAGCTCAGCCGCACGAGCGTACGGGAGGCGTACCTGTCGCGGTGACCCGCGGCCCCGCAGCGAATCCCGGCCCCGCCGCGGTCCCGCCGTGGACCGCGATCCCGCTGCGACCCCGAAACGACGCAATCTTTTCCCATACGCCGGGAAAGTACCCCCGCATGGAGAGACGACCGCTCGCCCACCTCGCGCTGCTCACCGCACTGGCCGTGGCGCTCACCGGCTGCAGCACCACGCAGACCGGCACAAGGTCCGCCGGCGGCACGGCCACCGCCTCGCCGGCCGCCACCGCCCCCTCCTCCCCCCTCCCCGTCGAGGGCGAGGTCGCGGCACTGGAGGCCGCCTACGAGAGGGTCATCGGCAACGTGCTGCCGTCCATCGTGCAGATCAACACGGCGACCGGGCTGGGTTCCGGCGTCGTCTACGACACCGCGGGACACATCGTCACCAACGCCCATGTGATCGGCGACGCCACCCGCTTCGAGGTCACCCTCGCCAGCGGCGGCGCCCCCCGGCCCGCCCGGCTGGTCGAGTCCTTCGAGCTCGGCGACCTGGCGGTGATCAAGGTGGACGACCCCTCCGGCCTCAGCCCGGCGCGGTTCGGTGACTCCGCCAGGCTCCGGGTCGGCCAGATCGTGCTGGCGATGGGCAACCCGCTCGGCCTGTCCGGCAGCGTGACCAACGGCATCGTCTCCGCGCTGGGCCGTACGGTGACCGAGCCGCAGGCCGAGGGCTCGCCCGGCGCCACGATCACCAACGCCATCCAGACCTCCGCCGCGATCAACCCCGGCAACAGCGGCGGCGCCCTGGTCAACCTGTCCGGCGAGGTCATCGGCATCCCCACCCTCGCCGCCACCAACCCGGAGCTCGGCGGCGGCGCGGCCCCGGGCATCGGCTTCGCCATCCCGTCCAACACCGTGACCGACATCGCCGGCCAGATCATCCGGGACGGCGAGGTCACCAACACCCGCCGGGCGGCGCTCGGCGTCTCCGTGCAGACCGTCGTCGGCCCCGAGGGCGGCGCGGTGGGCGTCGGCGTCGCGCGGGTGACCCCGGGCGGCGGCGCCGACAAGGCGGGCATCGAGCCCGGCGACGTGATCGTCTCGGTCAACGGCACCAAGACCGCGACCACGCAGGCGCTGTCCGAGGTGCTCGCCACGCTCAAGCCGGGCGACCGGGCCGAGGTCGGGCTGCTCCGCCCCGACGGCTCCACCACCACCGTGACCGTCACCCTGGGCCAGCTGTCCGAGAACTGACCCGGCCGGTGCCCGCCGGCCGGGACCGCCTCACCCCGGCCGGCGGGCCAGCAGGTCGTTGAGCTCGCCGAAGGCGATCCCGTCCGCCAGGGCGGCGTAGGTGCCCGTGCCGTACAGTTCCCGCGCGGCCCGCCGGGCGACGGCGTAGGCGGCCGCGGCGAGGTCCGAGCCCACGCTGACCCGCGCGACGCCGAGCGCGGCCAGCTCGCCGACGGGCGGTGCCCCCGGGCCCCCGAAGACGTTCAGCGGCAGGTCCACGCCCTCGGCCAGGACGGCGATCGTGCCGGGGTCGGTGACGCCGATGGCGAAGATCCCGCTGGCGCCGGCCTCGCGGTAGGCGGCGGCGCGCTCCAGCGCCGCCCGCAGCCGGGCCTCCGGGGCGTCGTTCCCGCGCAGGTAGACGTCCACCCGCGCGTTGATGTAGAGGGGGACTCCCGCGGCGTCGGCCGCCGCACGGGCCGCGGCGAGCCGGGCGGCCTGCTCCTCGACCGGGCGGAGCACCGGGGTCCCGTCCCGCCGGACCGTGTCCTCGATGTTCACCCCCACCGCGCCCGCCTCGATCACGCCGCGGACGGTCTCGGCGACGGCCTCGGGCGTGTCACCGAACCCGCTCTCGATGTCGGCGGTGACCGGGACGCGCACCGCGGAGGCGATCCGCGCGATCAGGTCGAGGGCGCGGTCCCGGTCGAGCCGGTCGCCGTCGGGGGCGCCGAGGCTCCACGCCACCCCGGCGCTGGTGGTGGCGACCGCCTCCGCGCCCGCCTCCTCGACGAGCAGTGCGCTGGCGACGTCCCAGGCGTTGGCGAGGACCAGCACGCCGTCCCTGGTGTGCAGCGAGTGGAAGAGGTCGGCCTTGTCACGGAGATCCATCATGGTGATCAGTTAACCAGCACGCGCCGACGGCGGAACGGCGGGTTCCGGACGCGACCGGTGGCGTCCGGGGGGCGGGGCCGCACGGCCGGGCGGCGGGACGGCGGACCCGGGGACGGGCGGCCGATTCTCCCCTCCGGCACCTCCTGCCTGGGGACGATCATTCCCCTGACTTCTCATACTTTTTCGGGATATGCGGGCGGTCAAGATCGGCTGACAATCGACTCGGCCCGGCGCACCGGGCCGCGCACGTCAGGAGCCGCCGCACCCGCTCCCCCGGGGGCCGGTCCCGGGCGCCACCGCCGGGAGCGTCCGCCGCGGACGCGGGTGCCCGGCCGGGAACCCGAACGCTGGAGATCGTGTGCGACGAAGAATCCCCCTCATCACCCTCGCCCTGACCGTCATCGCCTCCCTGCTCACCCTGACCCCCGCCGCCTCCGCCGCCCCCGTCCCGGGCACCGCCCCGGCCGCGTCCATCGCCTGGACCCCGTGCCCCGAGGACCCGACCGCCGAGTGCGGCACGCTCAAGGTCCCGGTCGACTGGGCCAGACCGGGCGGGCCCACCATCGACCTGGCCCTCGCCCGGCGCAAGGCCGCCGACCCGGCGGCCCGGATCGGCTCCCTGGTGATCAACCCCGGCGGCCCGGGCGGCTCCGGCGTGGACTTCGCGATCGGCAGCGCCGGCTACTTCAGCCCGGAGATCACTCGGCGCTTCGACATCGTCGGCTTCGACCCGCGCGGCGTGGCCCGCAGCCACCCCGTCGTCTGCTCCACCGAACTGCTGAGCCGCATGCCGTACCCGGTCCTGAAGAGCCAGGCCGAGTTCGACGCGCTGCTGGACTACAACCGGCGGCTGCGCGAGGACTGCCGCGCCCGCACCGGCCCGCTCTACGACCACGTGGACACGCTCAGCGTGGTGCGTGACCTGGACGCCCTGCGCGCCGCCCTGGGCGAGCGGAAGCTGACCTACTACGGCATCTCCTACGGCACCCTGATCGGCCAGCTGTACGCCGAGAAGTATCCCCACCGGGTGCGCGCCCTCACGCTCGACAGCACCATGGACCACAGCCTGGGCACCCGGGCCTTCCTCGACACCGAGACCGAGACCGCCCAGGACTCCTTCGACGAGTTCGCCGCCTGGTGCGAGCGGGACGCGGGCTGCGCCCTGCACGGCAAGGACGTGCGCGCCTTCTGGGCCGGCCTGCACGCCCGCGCCGAGCGCGGCGAGCTCCACCTTCCCGGCGAGCCCGAGATCACGCTGACCCCCCTCGACCTCACCGGCCTGGCCCTCGGCGCCTTCTACGGCCCGTCCTGGGCGGGGCTGGCGGAGCTCCTGGTCGCCCTGGACACCGGCACCGCGCCGCCGGCCGGCCTCGTGCCCCGGATCGAGCGGCAGAACGCCGAGGTCACGCCGTTCCCCGAGCGGGTCTTCTGCCTGGACTACCACCTGCCGATCCGCGACTACCGCGAGTACGCCGCCCACCTGCGCCGCTCGGCGAAGATCGCACCCGACATGCGCTACAGCCCGCTCGCCCTGTCGATGACCGCCATCTGCCTGGGCCAGCCCGAGCCGGTCCCCAACCCCCAGCACCGCCTGCGGGTCCGCGGCGGCACGCCGCTGCTGGTCGGCAACGCGCTGCACGACCCCGCCACCGGGTACGCGTGGGCGCTCGGCACCGCCCGCCAGCTCGGCCGCCAGGGCGTGCTGCTCACCTACGAGGGCTGGGGCCACGGCATCTACGGCCGCGGCGAGTGCACCACCGGGGCCGTGGACGGCTACCTGGTCTCGCTCACCCTGCCCGGCCGCGGCACCCGCTGCCCGGCCGTGCCGCCGGTCCAGAGCAGGGCCAAGAGCGGGCAGCAGCCGCTGCCGCTCCTGCCGCCCGGCCCGCGTCCGACCGTGCCCGGCTGGGGCTTGAGGCTCTGACCTCCCGCGGGACCCCCAGGGGAGGAAAGGCGAAGGGCGGCCGGCCGGCGATGACGCCGGCCGACCGCCCTTCGGCGATCTGCTCCGCACCGTACGTACGGGCACGGAACGGGGGTGGTGGAGGTGGCGGGAATCGAACCCGCGTCCTTCAACTCCAAACCAGGGCTTCTCCGGGTGCAGCCTGCTGTGCTTTTCTCAGCCCCGGCGATCACGCAGGCGAGTCGCCGACGGGCTCAGCCACTGTCAGATTTCCCGCTCGACCCCGTGGCCGGGTCTCGCGGTGGAGCCTCCTAGCGATGCCGGATCCGGGCCGGAGGCGATCCCGGGCCGGCAGAGGTTCCTCGCTGCTTAGGCGGCGAGGGCCAGGGAACCCTGGCTGACCTCGGAGTGCTTCTTATTGGCACTTATTGGTCGCGGTCACAGGATTAACGAGGTTATGTCCGCAGTCCTCGACCCGCTTCCCCTGACTTGCAAAGTCAAAGTCGAAACCAGTCACCCCCCTGTTGAGTTGTCAACCCGCTCCCCGCGAGGAGGGGCGGACCATCCGAAGATACCGGTTACAACACCGCTCGCGCCAACCGGATTCCCGCCGCCGCCTCGAAGCCGGCGGCTCCGTCCGGCCGTCCGCCCGGTGTCGTGCCGGAGACGTCCTCGGAGTCGATGGGTACAACGCATCCCGCGCCGCGCGGATTCCCGCCCCGGCACCACCGGAGCGGGAAAAACGGAAAAGCCCCCGGGACGCGGCGTCACGCACGCGCCCCGGGGGCGACCGGCAGGGTCGAGCCGGTCCTGACGGCCAGGGCCTCCCCCGAGATGAGGCCCTGTTCTCATCAAGGCGACTGAGTCCGCAACCCCCCGAGCGGTGCTCAGTCACTTGGAAGGACGCATCCGGGGCCCCGCGGGGTTGCTCGGCCCGCGGATCGTTTTTCCGCGGGCCCTGAGCGGGCCCGCGCGGACCGTGAACCGGCCGTGAACCGGCCGCGGGCCGCGCCGGTCACGCCCCCGCGCGCAGGTTCTGGAAGAACCGGCCGGCCGTCGCCGCGCCCGCCGTGGAGTCCGCGCTCTGCACGAGCACCGCCACCGCCACGTCCCCCTGCCAGCCGACGAACCAGGACAGGGGCCTGCGGTCCACGGAGGCGGCGGCCGTGACGCCGTGCACCGGCTCCCCCTCCGCGTCCGCGGCCCGGGCCGAGCCCGCGGTCACCGCGACCCGCATCAGGGAGCGGAGCGTGTCGACCGTCTCGTCGTCGAGGTCGACCGGGGAGACGGTCTGGGCCGGCGCGTCCTCGTCGGCCGGGTCCTGCGAGGCCGGCTCGGTGACCAGGACGGGCGGCCGCCAGGTCCCGGAGGCGACCGCCCCCGCGACCAGCGCCATGGACAGCGGGCTGACCGAGACGTTCTGCCCGGCGATGGCCCTGGCCGTGGCCGCGTCGTTCCGCAGCGGGTCCACCGACCCGCTGAAGGACTTCAGCGGGAGCGTCCACTCCGCGCCGATGCCGAACTTCGCCGCGCCGGCGGTGAGCTCCGCGCCGTCGATCCTGCGGGCGAGCGAGGCCAGCGCGGTCACGCACCCGGTGGCGAAGCTGGCCTGCACGGTCGGCGTGCCGCCGGTGAACGCGCCCGCCTGGTGGAACCTGGCCCCGCCGACGGTCCGCTCCGCCGGGCAGGAGAGCTTCTGCTTCAGGTCCACCTCGGCCTTGAGCAGCCCCTCCACGGCCATCACGGAGAAGGCGGTGCCGGCGGGGAACTTCCCGGCGAGCGCGTCCTTCTCCTGGTGGTACTCCTTCGTGCTGCCGACCGCCAGGATCTCGCCGGTCGATCCCTTGACCGCGACCAGCATGCCGGGCCCGCCCGCGGCGAGCGCGGTGTCGGCGGCCGACTGGACCTTCCGGTCGAGCGTGGTGCGCACCGGCGACGCGGTACGGCCGGGCCGCCACTTGGCCAGCTCGGCGACCGGCTGGAGCGTCTTGAGGTCCACGGTGATGACGCTCGTCTCCGTCGAGCCGGTCAGGTGCTCCTGGTAGGCCTTCTGCAGGCCGCTCCTGCCGACGGTGTCGCCGGCCCGCTGCGGACCGCCGAGCTGCTGCTCGGTCTCCGGGGTGACGGCGGTGACGGTGCCCACGATCTGGGCGGGCGCGTCGGGGGCGACCGCCTGCTCCCGGGTGGAGAACTCCAGTCCCTCGATGGCCTCCAGCTCCGAGCGGAGCTGGGCGAAGCGGAGCCGGCCGAAGGTGACCAGCGGCACCTGGTCGCTGGGGCTGGCCGAGCGGATCCGGCTCAGCAGCCGGTCCTGGGGGAAGCCCGTCACCTTCGACAGCTGCTCGCAGAGGCCGGCCGCGTCCTCCAGCTTCGCCGGGACGACGCTGGCCACGTACAGGTTCGCGGGCTGCTGGAGCGGGTCGTTGTTGCGGTCCACGATCGGCTGGCGGCTCTCGGACTCGACCTTCACCGCGAAGCGCTGGCCCTCGCGCAGCTCGGGGTGGAGCACGCTGGGCGACCAGCGCACCTTCCAGCGGCCGTTCACCAGGTGGAGCGGGAGGCGCCCGTCGTACTCCCACAGGGGGTTGTTCTCCCCCAGGTCGACCTCGGCCGCGAAGTCGGCCTCGGCCTCGTCGTCGGCCCTGCGGATCCCCCTGAGCTCGAACCGGAAGGAGGCCGCGTCGAGCTGGACGCGCGCGTCCTCCAGCGCCCGGCTCACCTTCTTCTCGTCGCCGTCGGTACGGCGGGCGGCGAGGGTGTAGTCACCGGTCTGCCAGCCGACCAGGAAGTCGCGGACCGCGTCGTGGGCCGACGGCTCCTCCGTGCACGCCGACAGCAGCGGGGCCATCGCCGCCAGCGCGAGCGCCGCGGCGGCCTTCCTGCGGGCCTTCCCCGTCACGATCTACCTGTTCCTGTGTCGCAGCGCGCGGGCCATCTCCCGCTTGGCCTGCTTCTCGGCCAGTGTCTGGCGCTTGTCCCAGTCCTTCTTGCCGCGTGCCAGGCCGAGCTCGACCTTGGCCCTGCCGTCCTTGAAGTACAGGGAGAGCGGCACGATGGTCAGGCCGCCCTCCTTGGTCTTGGCGGCCAGCTTGTCGATCTCCTTGCGGTGCAGCAGCGCCTTGCGGGTGCGCCGCGCCGCGTGGTTGGTCCACGTCCCCATCGTGTACTCGGGGATGTGGACGTTGATCAGCCACACCTCGCCGTCCTTGACGGTGGCGTACCCGTCGGTGAGGGAGGCGCGGCCCAGGCGCAGCGACTTCACTTCGGTGCCCTGCAGCACGAGGCCGGCCTCGTAGGTGTCCTCGATGTGGTAGTCGTGCCGGGCACGCTTGTTCTGGGCGATGACCTTCCGCCCGGTCTCACGTGGCATGCCTGGAGCCTACCGGGATGCCTCACACACGGAGGTAACGGCGGAGCGTGACGAACGAGGTGAGGATGCAGATCACCACACCGATCATCATGGTGAAGCTGATGATCGAAGCGAGGGTCTCCCAGCTGAGCGGCACGGTGCCGCCGATGGAGCTCTGCACGCTGTCGAAGAGGAAGACCTTGCTGACGATCAGCATCACGGCCGCCACCACGCCGCCGATCAGGCCCGCGATGACGCCCTCCATCACGAAGGGGAGCTGGATGTAGAGGTTCGAGGCGCCGACCAGCCGCATGATTCCGGTCTCCCGCCGCCGGTTGTAGGCCGACAGCCGGACCGTGTTGCCGATGAGCAGGATGGCCGCGAAGACCAGGATGATCGCGATCACCAGGGCCGCCCAGCGGAGCTTCTCCAGCAGGCCGAAGAAGTTCTCCAGCAGCTCCTTCTGGTTGATCACGTTGGAGACCCCGGGGGCGCCCTTGAGGTTCTCGATCACCTCGCCGTAGGTCTCGGGGTTCTTGAGCTTGACCCGGAAGGACTCCGGCATGTCCTCGACCTGGATCGCCGAGATCATCACGGGGTTGTCGGCGTACTGGGCCTTGAAGTTCTCGTAGGCCGTGGCGGCGTCCTCGAAGTCGACCCGCTCGACCTGCTCCATGGCCTCGATCTGGGCCTTCAGCTCCGCCTGCTCCTGCGCGTCGACGCCGCCGCTGCCCTTGCACTGCGGGAAGGGGTCGTTCTTCTTGCACAGGAAGACCGAGACCTCGACCTTGTCGGTCCAGAAGTCCTTCATGCCGGTGATCTGTGAGTTGATCATCAGACCGACGCCCAGCAGCGCCATGCCGACCGCCACGGTCACGATGACCGCCACGGTCATCGTGACATTGCGGCGGAGGCCGATCCAGACCTCGGAGAAGATGAAGTTTGCCCGCATGCTCTTCCTGTCGCTGTCGCTTCTGAGGGGTCCTGGATCTCAGTACGCCTGGCCGTACACGCCACGCGACTGGTCACGGACGATCTTGCCGTCCTCCAGTTCCACCACGCGCTTGCGCATGGAGTCGACGATGGCCGCGTCGTGCGTGGCCATGACGACCGTGGTGCCCGTCCGGTTGATCCGGTCGAGGACCTTCATGATGCCGATGCTCGTCGCCGGGTCGATGTTCCCGGTCGGCTCGTCGGCCAGGAGGATCATCGGGCGGTTGACGAACGCGCGGGCCATCGCGACACGCTGCTGCTCACCGCCGGACAGCTCGTCGGGCATCCGGTGGGCCTTGCCCTCCAGGCCGACGAGCTCGACGACCTCGGGCACGACCTTGCGGATGAACCGGCGGGGCTTCCCGATGACCTCCAGCGCGAACGCGACGTTCTCGTAGACGTTCTTGTTGGGCAGCAGGCGGAAGTCCTGGAACACGCAGCCGATCCGGCGGCGCAGGTGCGGGACCTTGAAGTTGGACAGCCGGGCCAGGTCTGTGCCTGCGACGTGGATCGCCCCCGAGTCGGGGCGCTCCTCCTTGAGGATCAGCCGGAGGAAGGTCGACTTCCCGGACCCCGAAGGGCCGACGAGGAACACGAACTCACCCTTGTCGACGTCCACGCTGACGTGGTCCAACGCGGGGCGGTTCTGGTTCGCGTAGACCTTGGTGACATTATCAAAATGGATCACGGGCGCATCACGGCATGCCAGTCTAGGGGTTAGGACGGTCGCGGTAGTGGCAGAGGTCCACTTTCCGCCTCTCGCCGGCCGGAGGGCGCCGATCTTTACCCAGATCGACGTTCCGGTTGGCCGGAGCCCAGTCTAGGGGGAAGACCGGCATGGAAGGTCCATAACGGAAACAAAACGATTCGACGCGCGGTAACGACCGCATAAAGTGGGTGCGACCCCACGGGGAGGACCTGTCAAGGAGACCACCATGACCGGCCGTTCCGCGCCCTCTCCCCGGCCCCGGCGGCCGGGGTCTCCACCCTGGAGGCGATCATGAGCTGTGACGACCTGGTCTGCGCGCGGTGCGCCCACCCCGTGGCGGAGGGGCGCTGCCCGCTGTGCCGGGCCAACCGCGACCGCATGCACCAGACGGGAATGGGCGGACTGACACCGGCGATGGTCTCACTGGTGCTGATCGTGCTGTTCTTCCTGACCCTGGTGCTGAACCACCTGTCGGGCCGCTGACCCCGGCGCCTACGCCTTCGCCGCCGCGTCGGCCTCCTGGCGGCGCAGCCAGCGGATCTCCGCCTCGATGAAGGCGTCGATGTCGCCGTCCAGCACCGCGCCCGGGTTGCCCGCCTCGGTGCCCGTCCGCAGGTCCTTGACGATCTGGTACGGGTGCAGCACGTAGTTGCGGATCTGGGTGCCCCACGAGGTGGTCGCCTCGCCGCGGATCTCGCTCAGCGCCGCCTCCTCCTCCTGCCGCTTGCGCTCCAGCAGCTTGGACTGCAGGACGGCCATCGCGGTCGCCTTGTTCTGCAGCTGGGAGCGCTCGTTCTGGCAGGAGACCACGATGCCGGTGGGCAGGTGGGTGATGCGGACCGCGGAGTCGGTGGTGTTGACGCCCTGGCCGCCCGGGCCCGAGGAGCGGTAGACGTCGACCCGCAGGTCGTCCTCGTTGATGTCGATGTGGTCGGTCGTCTCGACGACCGGGACCACGTCCACGCCCGCGAAGGAGGTCTGCCGGCGCCCCTGGTTGTCGAACGGGCTGATCCGGACCAGCCGGTGGGTGCCGTGCTCGCCGCGGAGCGTGCCGTAGGCGTAGGGCGCCTTGACCGTGAAGGTCGCGGACTTGATCCCGGCCTCCTCGGCGTAGGAGGTCTCGTAGACCTCCGTCGGGTAGCCCTTGCGCTCGGCCCAACGGAGGTACATCCGCAGGAGCATCTGGGCCCAGTCGGCGGCGTCCACCCCACCGGCCTGCGAGTTGATGGTGACGACCGCCTCACGCGCGTCGTACTCGCCCGAGAGCAGGGTGCGGACCTCCAGCGCGCCGATGTCGCCGCGCAGGGCCTCCAGCTCGCGGCCGGCCTCCTCGCGGGTGTCGGGGTCGTCCTCGGCGTCGGCGAGCTCGTAGAGCACCGCCACGTCCTCCAGCCGCTGCCCGAGGGCCTCGATCCGGTTGACCTCGCCCTGCAGGTAGGACAGCTTGCTGGTGACCTTCTGGGCGCGCTCCTGGTCGTTCCACAGGTCGGGCGCGGCGGCCTGCTCCTCCAGCTCCTCGATCTGCTTGCGCATCGCGTCGAGGTCCAGCACGTCCTGGATGCTCCGCAGCGTGCCGGTAAGCTCGTTGATCTCTTCTGCCGGATCGATGACTGCCACGTCTGTAAAGGGTACGCGACCGCCGCACCCCGTTGTGTACGGCACGGGCCGCCGCCGCGGCGGGCAGGCCATAGCATGGGCGCCGCGGCGGGGAGCATCAGGAGGCGAACGTGCGGGCACAGGGGCGACGACGACTGCTCGCGCTCGCCCTGCCCCTGACGGCGGCCCTGGTGGCGGCGTCGGCGGCCTGCTCCACGTCCGGCGACGCGGCCCCCGGCCCGACCGCCTCGACGCGGGGCGCCTCCCCGGCTCCGGCGTCCTCCGCCCGCCCGCAGGTCACGCTGGAGGAGGCGGGCCGGGCGCTGAAGGAGATCCTCGCCGTCGACGAGGTCCTCGGCTCGGCCGACCCGCAGGTCCTCGCCGACCGCAACCACCTGCTCAAGCAGGCCAGGGACGGGCATCTGGCCCTGGTCCAGGCCGCCTACGACAGCGCGGAGGCCGAGGGCGCGGAGCTCCCCCGCCACACCTGGGGCGAGCCCAGGCTGCTGGTCCCCCGGGTGCAGCGGGGGGCCCTGTGGTTCGCCGCGCTCGTGGACCGCACGGACTCCTCGGGGCAGGCCCGCCCCGTCGTGCTGACGGTGGTGCGGCAGGGCGCCGGCGACTGGCAGGTCAGCTCCCTGTCCCTGCTGGACGACCCGCTCCCGGAGGTCGCCCTGGACGACGAGGGCTACGCCACCGCCCTGGCCGAGGACGACACGACCGTCCAGATCAGCCCCCGGCTGATGGCGCCGCTGCACGCCACGACGGCCGAGGAGGGCACCGCGGGGTTCGCCGCCGGCCTGATCGCCGAGGGCCCGCACACCACCGCGCACGCGGCCGAGATCGCCGCCGCGCGCACGGCGGAGAAGAGGGACGACTGCCTCGGCTACGACTCGATCTTCGCCGCGGCCGGCTACCCGGTCCACGCGCTGCGCACCGCCGACGGCGGGGCCCTGGTGATGTACTCGCTGATCCGCACGACGACCCGGACGGTCAAGGTCGACCCCTGCGCGCCGTACATCGAGATCCCGCGCCAGGCGCGGGGGCTGACGTCGGAGCCCTACGCCCGCGAGGAGCTGCGCACCGTGGAGACGCAGCAGTACGTGAGCGTGGTCCCGGCGAAGAACAGCGGCGGGCTCGCCCGGGTCATCGGCTACCGCGGCGGCATCACCAAGGTGAACGTGTCCTGACGGCGCGGCGGCGGGCCGGGAGGGTGCCCGGCCCGCCGCCGCGCCGCTCCGGGCGGGCCGCCCGGAGCGGCCCCGCGGGGCCCGGCGAGGGCTCAGCCCGCGTGCGGCAGGGCCGTGGAGCCCACCAGCGTGCGGGCGGCGCGCAGCGGCACCGAGAGCGTGGCGAGGTCGAAGTCGTCGCTCTCCCAGATCTCCGAGAGCGTCTGCCGGGCCCGGGCGACCGCCGCCGCGTTCACCTCGCTCCAGTGCGCGAGCCGCTCCTCCGGCGCGAGCCCCGGCTCGCTGTCCGTCAGCACGCTGCGGGTCAGCGCGGCGTGCGCGGCGTACAGGTCGTCGCGGAGCGCGGCCCGGGCCATGGAGTTCCACCGGTCGTCGCGGGGCAGCGCGATGATGCGCTCGCGCAGCCCGGCCAGGCGGAGCCGGTCGGCCAGGTCGAAGTAGACCTCGGCCGCCTCGTCGACCGGGCGGCCGGTGCTCGCGGCGATCTCGACCAGGTCGAAGGTCGAGTAGGCCGGGACCATCGCGGCGACCCGCTCGGCGAGGTCGTCGGGGACGCCGCGGGCGACGAAGGAGTCCCTGCGGTCCTCGAAGGCCGCCAGGTCGGAGCCGGTCAGCAGCTTGGGCAGGTGCGGCAGCAGGCCGTTCATGCCCCCGGCGAAGAATTCCACCGTGGAGGCCAGGTCCAGCGGCGGGCGGCGGTTGCCGAGCAGCCAGCGGGTGCCGCGCTCGCACAGCTTGCGGGCCTCCAGCTCCATGGCGATCTGCGTGGCGACGTCGACCTTGTTGTCGAGCTCCTCGATGGCCCGCCAGAAGCTCGGCAGGTCGAAGACCTCCCGGGTGACGAGGTAGGCCCGGGCGATGTCCACGGTGGAGGCCCCGCTCTCCTCGCCGACCCGGAACAGGAAGGTGGTGCCGCTGGAGTTGACCAGGTCGTTCACCACGCAGGTGGTGATGATCTCCCGGCGGAGCGGGTGGTCGTCCATGAAGGAGCGGAAGCGCGTCCGCAGCGCCGACGGGAAGTAGGACACCAGCCAGGACGCCAGATAGGGGTCGTCGGGCAGGTCGGAGGCGAGGACCTCCGCGTCCGCCACCAGCTTGGTGTAGGCCAGCAGCACCGAGAACTCCGGCGCGGTCAGGCCGAGCCCGGCCTGGCGCCGCTCGGCGAGCACCTTGTCCGACGGCAGGAACTCCAGCCCCCGGTCGACCAGCCCGGCCCGCTCCAGCCTGCGCAGGTAGCGGCCGTGGATGTGCAGCATCTCGGGCGCCTGCGCGCGGGCGGCGGCCAGCACCACGTTCTGGTCGTAGTTGTCCCGCAGGACCAGCTGGGCGACCTCGTCGGTCATGTCGAGGAAGAGCTGGTTGCGCTGCTTGTCGGTGAGCTCGCCGTCGCGGACCGCCCGGTCCAGCAGGATCTTGATGTTCACCTCGTGGTCGGAGGTGTCCACGCCCGCGGAGTTGTCGATGAAGTCGGTGTTGACCAGCCCGCCGCCCAGCGCGTACTCGATCCGGGCGAGCTGGGTCAGGCCGAGGTTGCCGCCCTCGCCGACCACCTTGCAGCGCAGGTCGCGGGCGTCGACCCGCACGCCGTCGTTGGCCTTGTCGCCGACGTCGGCGTGCGACTCCGACGACGCCTTGACGTAGGTGCCGATGCCGCCGTTCCACAGCAGGTCCACCGGCGCCTTCAGGATGGCGCTGATCAGCTCGTTCGGGGTCATGGAGGAGACCCCGTCGGGGATGCCGAGCGCGGCGCGCGCCTGCGGCGAGATCGGGATCGACTTGGCCGTGCGCGGCCAGACGCCGCCGCCCGCGGAGATCAGCTCGGGCGCGTAGTCGGCCCAGGAGCTGCGCGGCAGCGCGAACAGCCGGGTGCGCTCGGCGTAGCCGCGCGCGGCGTCGGGGTGGGGGTCGACGAAGACGTGCCGGTGGTCGAAGGCCGCGACCAGGCGGATGTGCTGGGACAGCAGCATGCCGTTGCCGAACACGTCGCCCGACATGTCGCCGATGCCGACGACGGTGAAGTCGGTGGTCTGCACGTCCGTGCCGAGGGTGCGGAAGTGGTATTTGACCGACTCCCAGGCGCCCCGGGCGGTGATGCCCATGCCCTTGTGGTCGTAGCCGACCGAGCCGCCGGAGGCGAAGGCGTCGCCCAGCCAGAAGCCGTACTCCTTGGCGACCTCGTTGGCGATGTCGGAGAAGGTCGCGGTGCCCTTGTCGGCGGCCACCACCAGGTAGGTGTCGTCGCCGTCGTGCCGGACCGTGTCGGCGGGCGGGACCACCTTGCCGTCGACGAGGTTGTCGGTGAGGTCGAGCAGACCGGAGATGAACATCCGGTAGCAGGCGACGCCCTCGGCCAGCACGTCCTCCCGCCGGCCGGACTTCGGGGGGTTCTTCACCACGAAGCCGCCCTTGGAGCCGGTGGGGACGATGACGGTGTTCTTCACCATCTGCGCCTTGACCAGGCCGAGGACCTCGGTACGGAAGTCCTCCATCCGGTCCGACCAGCGCAGGCCGCCGCGAGCGACCTTCCCGAAGCGCAGGTGCACGCCCTCGACCCGCGGCGAGTAGACGAAGACCTCGATCTTCGGCCGGGGCGGCGGCAGCACGCTGATCGACGGCGAGTCGAGCTTCAGCGCGATGTACGGCTTGCGCTCCCCGCCCGCCCGCTGGAAGTAGTTGGTCCGGAGCGTGGCCTGGATCATCTCCAGGTAGGCCCGCAGGATGCGGTCCTCGTCCAGCGAGGCCACGTCGTCCAGCGCGCCGAGGATCTCCTCGTGCAGCGCGTCGGCCAGGTCGCCGCGGACCTCCTCCGGGCGGGAGGGGTCGAGCCTGGCCTCGAACAGGCGCACCAGCAGCCGCGCCAGCCGTACGTTGCCCAGCAGCGCGCGCTCGATGTAGTCCTGGCTGAAGGCGGTCCCGGCCTGGCGCAGGTACTTGGCGTAGACCCGCAGGATCTCGGCCTGCTCCCAGTTCAGCCCGGCGGCCAGGACGAGCGCGTTGAAGCCGTCGCTCTCCACCCGGCCCCGCCACAGCGCGTCGAACGCGTCCTGGAAGAGCTGCTTGAAGGCGTCCCTGTCCACCTCGGGCGAGGGGGTGTAGCGCAGGCCGAAGTCGTAGATCCAGGCGTCCTTCGTCGCCGGGTCGTTGTCGAGGTCGATCTCGTAGGGGCGCTCGTCGACCACCTCGACGCCCATCCGCTGCAGCAGCGGGAGCACCAGCGACAGGGAGATCGGCTCGCCGATCCGGTACAGCTTGAAGCGGCGCTCGCCCTCCGGCGCGTCGTAGGGCTCGTAGAGGTTCATCTCGATCGCGTCCGGCTCCCGGGCCGCGGCCTCCGCCAGGGCCTCCAGGCGGCGGATGTCCGCCACCGCCATGCGGGCCGGGAAGTCCGCCTTGTAGCCCTCGGGGAAGGCGGCGCCGTAGCGGCGCACGAGCCGGGGGGCGTCCTGCGTCGGGCTCAGCTCCGTGATCGCCGCGGCGAGCTCGTCCTCCCACGAGCGGGTGGCGGCGGCCAGCACGGCCTCCAGCTCGCCCATGTCGACCGCGTCGGTCCCCATCCGCCTGCCCCGCTCGCCGCGGACGACCACGTGCAGGCGGGCCAGCGCCGACTCGCCGATCATCGCGCTGTAGTCGAGGGAGGAGCCGCCGAGCGCCTTGAGGAGGATCTCCTGCATCCGGATGCGGATCTTGGTGGTGTAGCGGTCGCGCGGCAGGTAGATGAGGCAGGAGACGTAGCGGCCGTAGTCGTCCGGCCGGAGGAAGACCTTGACCTGCTTGCGCTCGCGGAGCCGCAGCACGCCGAGCGCGATCGGGAGCAGCTGGTCCACCGAGGTCTGGAACAGCTCGTCGCGGGGGTAGGTCTCCAGGATCTCGATGAGGTCCTTGCCGTCGTGGCTCTCGGCCGGCAGGCCGGCCCGGCCGAGGATCTCGGCGAGCTTGCGGCGGAGCACCGGGATGCGGGTGATCGACTCGCTGTAGGCCGCGTGGGTGAACAGGCCGAGGAACCGGCGTTCGCCGACGACCTCCCCGGCGGCGTCGAAGAGCTTGACGCCCACGTAGTCCAGGTAGGCGGGGCGGTGCACGGTGGCGCGGGTGTTGGCCTTGGTGACGATCAGCATCTGCTGTTTCTCGCGGGCCTTGGCGCGCAGCTCGGGCGGGAGCGCGGCGAAGCTGCCCGAGCCGGCCGTGTCGTGCCGGAGGATGCCCAGCCCGGTCCCGGGCACCGCGCGCAGCTCGTCGCCCTGCTCGCCGCGCTCCAGGCGGTACTCGCGGTAGCCGAGGAAGGTGAAGTGCCCGTCGGCGAGCCAGCGCAGCAGCTCCGTGTCGTCCTCGGCCGCGGCGGGCTCGATCGGCGGCGGGGCGACGCAGACGTCCTCGGCGGTCCGCACGGCCAGCGCCCGCATCTTGGGGAAGTCCTCGACCGCGTAGCGCACGTCCGACAGGACCCGCTGCAGGTCGGTCTCGAGCCGCCGGAGCACCGCGGGGTCGGCCTGCCGGTCGATCTCGAAGTGCATCCAGGACTCGACGAGCGTCTGCCCGGCGGCGTCCTCGTCCCCGTCGAGCAGCCTGCCGGTCACGTCCCGGCGCACCCGCATCTGCGGGTGGATGATCAGGTGGGTGCCGATGTCGTGCCGGTTGAGCTCCATCGTCACCGAGTCGACCAGGAAGGACATGTCGTCGGTGACCACCTCGACGACCGAGCGGCCGGGGTCCCAGCCGTGCTCCTCCAGGTTCGGCGTGTAGGCCCGCACCAGGGCCCGGCCCGCCGGGCGCCGCTCGGCGAGCTGCCGGTGGGCGGTCGCGGGGCCGTACACGTTGACCGGGTCGCGGTCCAGCAGGTCCTCCGGCGCGACGTGCCGGTAGTAGAGCCGCAGGAAGGCGAGCGCCTCCTCGGCGCTGCCGCAGTCGCCGCCGGGTGTGTGCGCGCAGCTGGCCGCGGCACTCCTCAGCAGCTCGTCTTTGGCCTCTTCGAGCGGCATGTCGCTCTCACTCCTTTGTGAGGTGCTCGTTGTTCTGGTCGGACCCGCGCCGGCGTCCGTGGTACCCGTACAGGGGAGATGATGCTCGGTCCCCGGACGCGGTGGCGGACGCTCGCACCGATCTCCGTTGACCGGGGCCCCGCCACCGTTCCCGATACCACCTGAAAAGTCGCGAAACGTCAACGTGACGGCCGGTCACCGGGCCCGGCGCCGCCCGTCCTGAACGGGCGGCGCCGGGCGCCGGGACCGGCCCGGAGAAGCGGGCGGCCGCCGCAGGGACCACTGCCCCCGGCGCGATCCGATATGCCCGCGTAAAAAACGGGTCATCGAAAACTTGCCACAGCCGACCGGCAAACGCGTGGTCAGATGCGGGATCGGCACCCCGTACCTCAGTAGCATCGAGAAGCTCGCGGACACCGGGGTTTTCGCATTCCCGAGACGATCCGAATCCATTCCGGAACCACATTCAAGAAAGGCGGGCACGCCCTTTCCGGAGATCGGCGCGGAATTCACGGTGTCAAAGGGACCTCCGGCCCGGGAGGAATCCCGGCGCTGCCCGGACCGGTCGCGGAGCCGGCGTCCGGCCCGCCCCCGGCCGCCGGGGACGGGCGCCCGGCCGGTGGCGCCCCCGCACCGCCGCGGCAGCACCCAGCGGACCCAAGGAGATCACCACAATGATCGGCTTCATGCCAGGAACGAGGCGGACGTGACCGGGCGACCGGCGGCCATGCCGTACATCCTGATGTACCACTCCGTGTCGCGGTACGACAGCGACCCGCACCGCATCACGGTCTCCCCCCGGCGCTTCGCCGCCCAGATGGCCTGGCTGAAGCGGCGCGGGCTGCGCGGGGTCTCGGTACGGGAGCTGCTGGTCGCCGAGGCGTCCGGCCAGGCCCACCGGATGGTCGGGCTGACCTTCGACGACGGGTACGCCGACTTCGCGACCGAGGCCGTGCCCGTCCTGCTCCGGTACGGCTTCACCGCCACCGTGTTCGCGGTCGCCGGGATGCTGGGCGGCGACAACGCGTGGGCCCGGGACTGCCCGCGCAAGCGGCTGATGACGGCGGCGGACCTGCGCCGGGTGGCCGGCGCGGGCATGGAGGTCGGTTCGCACTCGGTCCGCCACACCTCCCTGGTCGGCGCCGCCGACGCCGAGCTGGAGATGGAGCTCAAGGAGAGCCGGGTGGTCCTGGAGGAGGTGCTGGACCGCGAGATCGCCGGCTTCTCCTACCCGTACGGCCACGTGGGCCTGCGCGAGGCGGACTCGGTCCGCTCGGCCGGATACTCCTACGCCTGCGCCATCTGGCGCTCGGAGAGCAGCGGGCGGCACGCGCTCGCGCGGACCCCCGTCGGGGACTCCGACGGGCCCCTCCGGCTGCGCGCCAGACGCCTCCTGCACGACCTGCGGTGGGGGCGCGCATGAGGGTCCTGCACGTCATCACCGATCCGTCCGCCGGAGGGGGCGGGCGGCGGCTGCGGTCCCTGCTGCCGCACCTGGACGCCGAGTGCGAGATCGCCGTGCTCACCGCCGCGGCCCCGGACGCCTCCGGCGAGGCCGTCGCCGCCGGCGTGCCCGTGCACCGGGTGGGCGGGCGGGGTCCGCGCGCCGTGCGCCGGCTGGCCCGCCTGATGCGGGCCGGGCGCTACGACGTGGTGCACACCCACCGCTATCCCGCCTGCGTGTACGGGCGGATCGCGGCACGCCTGGCCGACGTCCCCGCGGTCGTCTCGACCGAGCACTCGGCCGGCGAGGACCGGATCGGGGGACGCCGCGCGGGCGCCGGGGTCCGCGGCCTGTACCGGGCAGCCGAGGCGCTGGGCGACGTGACCGTCGCGGTCTCGATGACCGTGGCCGACCGGCTCGCCCGCTGGGGGGTGCCGCGCTCCCGGATCGAGGTGATCCCCCCCGGGATCGACGCCCGCTTCTTCCGCTACGACCAGCGCCTGCGGCACGAGGCGCGGGACCGGCTGGGCATCCCGCGGGACGCCCACGTCGTGGGCGGGGTGGGGCGGCTGGAGCCCGGCAAGCGCTTCGACGTCCTGCTGGAGGCCGTGGCGGGTCTCGACGGGTCCGTCCTGGTGCTGGCCGGCGAGGGGAGCGCCCGCTGGGCGCTCGCCGAGCGCGCCCAGGCACTGGGGATCAAGCGGCGGGTGGTGTTCGCCGGGGAGTCCGCGGACGTGCCCGCGCTGCTGTCGGCCTTCGACGTGCTCGCCGCCCCCTCGGAGGAGGAGGCGTTCGGAACGGCCGTCGTCGAGGGGCTTGCGGCGGGGCTGCCCGTCCTCTACTCCTGCTGTCCCGCCCTGGAGGAGCTGCCGTCGCTCGCCGCCCCCGGCGCCCGGCGCGTGCCCTCGGACGCCGGCCGCCTCCGCGCCGAGCTGGGCGCGCTGGCCGCCGCCGGTCCGCTCCGGCTCCCGACTCCCCCCGCCGTCGCCCACTACGACGTCCGGCGGCACGCGGCGCTGACGGCGACGCTGTACGAGCGCCTCCTGCAGGAGGTCTCCCCCGCCGCCCTCGCCGCGTCCGCCCCGCGGGAAGCACCTCCGGCGACGCAGAGGCGGGCACGGCCGGGCACGCCGCCCGCCCCGGTGCGCCCCGCCGAGCCCGAGACGACCCTGAGGAGGGCGCAGGCATGACCGTCCGACCACAGGCATGGCCTGCGGGCCTGGCGCCCTCCGTGCTCCACGTCAGCCGCCCCGCAGACGGCGGCGTCGCGGCGTACGTGGCCGCCCTCGCCGCCGACCAGGCCCGGCGCGGCTGGAACGTGGCCGTCGCCTGCCCCGGGCACGGGTACCTGCCCGGGGAGCTGGCCGCGCTCGGGGTGCCGTGGCTGCGCTGGGACACGGCCGCCGCGCCCGGGGCCGGGACCCCGGGCGAGGCCCGGCGGCTGCGGCGCCTGATCGACCTGTTCGCCCCGCACGCCGTCCACCTGCACTCCTCCAGGGCCGGGCTGGTGGGCCGGGCGGTTCTCCGCGGCCGGATCCCCACGCTGTTCCAGCCGCACGGCTGGTCGTGGACGACCCGCGGACCGGTGGCGGAACGGGCGGCCCTGCTCTGGGAGCGGACCGCCGCGCGCTGGGCGGACCTGCTGGTGTGCGTGGGCGAGGGCGAGGCGGCGCTCGCCCGCCACCACCGCCTGCGGGGCAACCTCGTCACCGTCCGCGGCGGGGTGGACCTCGACCGGTTCCGCCCCGCCGACGCCGGGGCCAGGAGGGCCGCCCGGCGGCTGCTCGGCGTCCCCGAGCACGCCCCGCTGGCGGTGTGCCCCGGCCGGGTGACCCGCGACGGGGGGCAGGACCTGCTGGTCGGCGCCTGGGAGCGGGTCACCCGGGTCTGCCCGGGGGCCCGCCTGGCGGTCGTCGGCGACGGCGACCTCCTGCCCGCCCTGCGCGCCGCGGCCGCGCCGGAGGTCGTCCTCACCGGAGCCGTCGACGACGTCCGCCCCTGGTACGCGGCGGCCGACGTGGTGGTCCTGCCCGCCCGCGGGGAAGGGCCGTCACCGGTCGCGCCGGTCGCGCTGGAGGCGCTGGCGAGCGGCCGGGCGCTGGTCGCCGCCGCCGTCCCCGGGCTCGCCGGGCTCGTCACCCCCCGGACCGGCGCCCTCGTGCCGCCCGGGGACGCCGGCGCCCTGGCCGGGGCGGTCGCCCTCCGGCTCCGCCACCCGGCCCTCGCCCACCAGGAGGGGCAGGCGGCGCTCGCCCGGGCGGCGGACTTCGGCCTCCGGCCGGTGCTGGACCGGCTGGCCGCGCTGACCTCGCGCGTCATCCGCGGCGGGCACGGGGACGCGGCACCGGCCGCCGGGAGGCTCGCCGACGGCGTCTCCGTCTCCCGGTGGGACGCGGACGGGGACGGGCGGGACGGCGGGCGCCGCGGTGCCTCCGCGGGCGGCGCCGCCCGGCGGTAGGCGCCGGGCCGCACGGTGCCGGGTGCGCACGCCGGACCCGGGCGGCGGCCTCGCTCCCTGCGGGGAAATGTCCGGCTCGGCGGGTGAAGGCCGACATCGATGCATATCAGAGAAACGCCGCCGACGATTAACCGGTATCCCCGGAGAGCTTATATAGTGAGCGGCCATATCGATGGCCCAGTTCGACGGAAGCATTATGGCGGGCGCATTCATGAGCACGACCGAGCGGGCGGGGCACGGCCCCTCGCGTGCCTGCCGCGCGGCCCGGAGCTGCGCCGCCGCACCGGCCGGACCGGCTCCCCACCGGGGCCCGGGCCGGGACCGCCCGATGCTCCGGCGACGGAGCCTCCCCTTCCGTGGCGATGGCGAGACGGACCCCGAAACGAGGCTTTAAACACCTCCGGCGGCGCGTCCGAGGCCTTTCCACGGGACCGCGTTAGAATTTTCGCAGCATTTTGGAAACAAGGGGCCAACCGCGGTTCGGTTCCTTTACGGGGGATTCAAGTGAACAAGGAGAAGATATGCGCACGCCGGTGATCGACGTCGCCGTCGTCGGAGCGGGCCCCTACGGGCTCTCCGTCGGAGCCCACGCCGTCGCAGCCGGGCTGGACGTGCGCGTCTACGGCCGTCCCATGGAGACGTGGGAGCGGAACATGCCCCGGGGGACGCTGCTCGCGTCGGAGCCGGCCGCCTCCGACCTCGCCGACCCGGACCGGAGCTACGGGCTCGACGCCTACTGCCGCCCGCGCGGCCTGCCCTGCGCCTACGGCGTGCCCGTCCCCGCGGAGACGTACGCCGACTACGGCAAGTGGTTCCGGGCCCGCACCGTCGGGGACGCCCTCGATCCCTCCTCCGTGACCGAGGTCCGCGCCCAGGGACGGCTGTTCGCCGTCGACCTGTCGACGGGGCAGACGGTCATGGCCCGCGCGGTCGTGCTGGCGCTGGGCTTCCTGCCGTTCGCCCACCGGCCCGCCGTGCTCTCCGGCCTGCCCGCCGAGGCGTGCACGCACAGCTCCGAGCACCACGACCTGTCGGCGTTCGCCGGCCGCGACGTCACCGTGGTGGGCGCCGGGCAGTCCGCCCTGGAGACCGCGGCCCTGCTGCTGGAGGCCGGGGCCCGGCCGCGGGTGGTGACCCGGGTCAACACCCTGCTCTGGAACGACGAGCCCGAGACGGACGCCTCCGTGCTCCGGCGGCTGCTCTCCCCCGTCTCCGGCCTGGGCACCGGCTGGAGCTCGTGGGTCTGGTCGGAGCTTCCGGGCGCCGTCCGCCGCCTCCCGGCGGCCACCCGCCACCGCCTCGTCCGCACGGCCCTGGGACCGGCCGGGGCGTGGTGGCTGCGCCGGCGGTTCGACGGGAACGTCCCGGTGGTCCTGGGCCAGACGCTGGCCGGCGCGGTCTGCGGCGACGAGGTGGTCCTGAGCCTCCGCAACGAGAACGGGCGCGTGCGGACCCTCCACACCGAGCACGTGATCGCCGCCACCGGCTACCTGGTGGACGTCGAGCGGATGGACGTCCTCGACGGGAACCTGCGCTACGCCATCCGGCGCACCGGGACCTCGCCCCTGCTGACGAAGGACTTCGAGACCTCGGTGAGCGGCCTGTTCGCCGTGGGCCTGGCGGCGGCCGACACGTTCGGCCCGGCCATGCGGTCCGT
The DNA here is from genome assembly GCF_039534085.1 of Planomonospora alba. Taxonomy (NCBI): domain Bacteria; kingdom Bacillati; phylum Actinomycetota; class Actinomycetes; order Streptosporangiales; family Streptosporangiaceae; genus Planomonospora; species Planomonospora alba. The sequence goes on along the minus strand of NZ_BAAAUT010000003.1, from coordinate 173,871 downwards.
GTACGGCGCGCGGTTCGCCGCCCGCCGGGTGACGCGCGGCCTGGTCGCCGCCGTGCGGGCGCGCTCGATGCTCTCCGGCGTCGCCGCCCAGGCGGCCAGGCAGCGGGAGTACATCGGCTGACCGCCCGCGCGGGGGGCGCCGCAGGGGATGGGGAGGACCTTCCCCCGGGATCCGGTCCTCCCCGCTCCCGCGGCGGGTCGCGGCCGGGTCCGCCGGCGGGCCTGACCCCCGGACGGCGGGCCCGGGCGTCAGGCCGCCCGGGGACCGGGGCACGCGCTCCGGACGGCCCCAGCCGTACAGCGGTGAAATCCGATGGACCGGGCACGGACCGGTCGGCAGGATCGAGCGGTATGCGGCACTTCCCGATCCTCCGGCTCCGGGTGACCACGCCCCGGCTCGAACTGCGCCTGCCCTCGCCCGACGACCTCGACGCCCTCGCCGACCTGGCCGCCGAGGGAGTGCACGACCCGGAGCTCATGCCGTTCGCCGTCCCCTGGACCGACGCCGAGCCCGCCGAGCGCGCCCGCGGCACGATCCAGTGGCAGTTCCGCCAGTGGTCGGCCTGGTCGCCGGAGAGGTGGGGCTGCTCCTTCGTCGTCGTCTCGGACGGGCGGGTCGTGGGGACCCAGGAGATCGCGGGTGCCGGCTTCGCTGTCACCCGGGAGGTCTCGACGGGCTCCTGGCTGGGCCGGCGCTTCCAGGGGAGGGGCATCGGCACCGAGATGCGCACCGCCGTGCTCCACCTGGCCTTCGACGGCCTGGGCGCCCGCTACGCGACCTCCGGCGCGTTCGCCGACAACCACGCCTCGCTCGCGGTCTCCCGCAGGCTCGGCTACCGCGACGACGGCTTCGAGGTCCTCAGCCGCCGGGGCGAGGCCGCCGAGTCACGGCGCTTCCGCCTGTTCCGCGAGGACTGGACCACTCCGCCGGGTTTCGGGATCCACGGCCTCGGCCCCTGCCTGCCCCTCTTCGGGGTGGACCCGGCGGCGTGAGCGGTCACCGGGGCGGGCGCATGCCGTACGGCGCGGGCGGACCGACCCCCTGCCCGGGGACGGACGGTGCGGACCCTGCTCACGGCCGGAGACGTGGCCCGGTCTCCCGGCCGCCCGCGCCTCAGCGGATCACTGAAGCACAGGTCGGTGACCTGCGCTTCAGTGATCCGCGCCCGTCTCAGGACTCCGGGGTGAAGTGGGCCAGGACCTCGGGGTTGGCCATGGCGTCTGGGTTGGCGGCCTTCTCCACCGGGGTGCCGAGGAGGATCTTGCGGACCGGGACCTCCAGCTTCTTGCCGCTCAGCGTGCGCGGGATGCCGGGCACCTGGGTGATCTCGTCGGGGACGTGCCGCGGGGACAGCTCGGTGCGCAGCGCCGCGCGCAGGCGCGCCACCAGGTCGCCGGTGAGCTGTGCGCCCTCGGCCATGGTGACGTAGAGCAGCAGCCGCCCCTCCTGGCCGAGCTGGCCGGTGTCGATCACCAGGCTGTCGGCGATCTCCTCGAACCGCTCGACCACCCGGTAGAACTCGCTGGTGCCCATCCGCACGCCGCCCCGGTTCAGGGTCGAGTCGGAGCGGCCGTAGATCACGCAGCCGCCGTCGGGCAGGATCTTGATCCAGTCGCCGTGCCGCCAGACGCCGGGGTAGTCGGCGAAGTAGCTCTCCCGGTACCGCGAGCCGTCGGGGTCGTTCCAGAACATGACCGGCATGGACGGCAGCGGCACGGTCAGCACCAGCTCGCCCACCTCGCCGACGACCGGCTCGCCGGACGGGTCGAACGACTCCACCTTCGCGCCCAGGCAGCGGCAGGGGATGACGCCCGCGCGGACCGGCAGCAGCGGCACCGCGCCGACGAAGCCGGTGCACACGTCGGTGCCGCCGGAGAACGAGCCGAGCTGGACCCGCGGGAGCTTCTCGTGCACCCAGGCGAAGCCCTCCGGCGGGAGCGGCGAGCCGGTCGAGCCGAGGCCGCGCAGCCGCTCCAGCCCGGCCGGCTCCACCCCCGCCTTCATCGAGGCGATGATGTACGGCGCGCCGGTGCCGAAGTAGGTGACGCCCTCCTCCGCGGCCACCCGCCACAGGGCGTCGGTGGCCGGATGGGCGGCCGAGCCGTCGTAGAGCAGCACCGCCGAGCCGACCAGCAGGCCGCCGATGAGGTAGTTCCACATCATCCAGCCGGTCGTGGTGTACCAGAAGAACAGGTCGTCCGGGCCGAGGTCCTGGTGGAAGGAGAGCGCCTTGAGATGCTCCAGCACCACGCCGCCGTGGCCGTGCACGATCGGCTTGGGCAGCCCGGTGGTGCCGGAGGAGTACAGGATCCACAGGGGGTGGCCGAAGCCGACCCGCTCGAAGGCCAGCGGCCCGTCGTCCGCGCGCAGCTCCGCCCAGTCCAGCACCCGCGGCCCGGCTCCGCCGCCCCCGCCCGGCTCCGCCGCGGCCCCTGCGGGGGAGGGCAGGCGGACCCGCGCGGCGAGGGTGGGGAGCTTGGCGGCGATGTCGGCCACGACCCCGGAGCGGTCGAAGCGCCTGCCGCTGTAGTCGTAGCCGTCCACCGCCAGGAGCACCTTCGGCTCGATCTGGGTGAAGCGGTCGATCACGCTGGGAGCGCCGAAGTCCGGCGAGCAGGAGGACCAGATCGCCCCCAGGGAGGCGGTGGCGAGGAAGGCGACGAGCGTCTCCGGCGTGTTCGGGGCGTAGGCGGCGACCCGGTCGCCCCGGCCGACCCCCAGCGCGGCCAGGCCGGTGCGCACCCGCGCGACCTCGGCGGCCAGCTCACCCAGCGTGAGGGTGCGCCGCGCGCCCGCCTCGTCGCGGAAGACCACCGCGAGCCGGCCGGGCTCGGCGGCGGCGCGGCGCAGGGCGTTCTCCGCGTAGTTCAGCGTCGCCCCTGTGAACCATTCGGCGCCGGGCATCGTCCCTGATATGACGGGCCCGTCACCACGCTCCCCCACCACGTCGAAGTAGTCCCAGACGGAGGTCCAGAACTCCTCCGGGCTGTCCACCGACCACTGCCAGAGCCCTTGGTAGTCGATCGGCCTGCCGAGCCACTCCATGTAACGGGTGACCTTGGCGTCCTTCGTGATGTCCGGGGTGGGTTCCCAGAGCAGCGCACCTTCCTCAACCATGCCCCCCATCCTCGCGGTGCTCCGCCCGGATGTCATCCCCGGTCCCCACACACCGGCGCCGTCCGGCATGTGGGCCGGCCACGTGACGCGGGTCTCCGCCCCCGGGGCGGACCCGGCGGTGCGCGGGCCGGGGGGCGTTCCGGAGTCGGGCCGCGCGGCGCGCCGGCTCCTGCCTCCGGGCGCGCCCGGGATCAGGAGCGCAGCCGCTCCACGGCGATCCGCGCCGCGGTGCCGATCACCGCGTCGGCCCGCGGCTGGTTCTGCGCGGTGCCGTACGAGCGGGTGAAGACCGCCACCGCGTAGCGCCCCCCGTCGGGGTACTCCACCACGCCGGCCTCGTTGCGGAGCGTCGGCAGCGTGCCGGTCTTGCCGCTGACCGCCACGTCGTCGTAGGGGAAGCCCGAGGCCAGCCGGTGCGGCCAGACCTGCAGGCCCAGCAGGCGGCGCATCCACGCGCAGGACTCCGGCGAGGCCGCCTCGTCCCGCCAGATCATGCCGAGCAGCCGCGTCGTCTCGCGGGGGGTGCTCCGGTTGGTGCGGGCCGGGTCGAGGACCCGCAGGCGGGCGACCACCGCGGGCTCGGTCGACATGTCCTCCTGCCCGGTGTCCTCCACGATGCTCGCCAGCAGCCCGGCGCAGTCGTGCTCCACCCACGTCCGGGTCAGGCCGAAGGAGGCGAGCATGGTGTTGACCGCCGCCAGTCCGACCCGGCCGATCAGGGCGTCGGCGGCGGTGTTGTCACTCACCGCGATCATCAGGTAGGCCAGGTCGCGCAGGGAGATCGTCACGTCGTCGGCCATCGCCGACACCCCGGTGGGCCCGGGGGTGTGGCGGTCCGCCATGACCGTGACCCGCTCGGCCGCGTCCAGCTCCCCCCGGTCCACCTGCCGGAAGAACTCCACCAGCAGCGCCAGCTTGAACACCGAGGCCAGGACCACGGGCTCGTCCGCGCCGTGCCCGACCTCCGCCCCGGTGTCCAGGTCCACGGCGTGCAGGAACCCGGTGACGCCCGCCGCGCGGAACAGCCCGTCGAAGTCCGTCACGCCCGCATCCTCCGTGCCTGCGACCTCCCGGGCGTCCCGGGTGTCCTCCGTGCCCGGCCCGTCCCCCGGGCCACCGCGCCGGTCATGCCAGGAACCCCGTGGCCGGGCGGGTCCGCACCCGCCGCACCGGCGCCGCGCCGTCGTCCGTCATCCCGGCTTCCTCCTTCAGCACCCGTACGGCCACCGCAGCGAAGACCCCGGCCGCCGGCCCCGCCTCCCCCCGCCAGGCGGTGGAGATCCGCCAGTTCAGGGGGTCGCCCAGGAGCGGGCGCCAGCGCAGCCCGGGCAGTTCCACGCGCGGCCCGAAGGCGATGGCCGTACCGGCCATCACCAGGCCGAGGGTCTGCGCCTCGTGCACCTCCTCCGGGACGAACCCGTGGCGGCGGCACTCGGTGAGCGTCTCCTCCCGCAGGCCCGGCTCCCCGGGGAAGAGCACGAGCCGGCGCCCGGCCAGGTCGGCCAGGTGCACCGACGACACGGCCGCGAGCGGGTCCGACTCGGCCAGCACCACCCCCGGGCGCTGGACGAGCACCGGGCCGAAGCTCAGGCCGGGGGCGGTGACCGGATGCCGGACCACGCCCACGTCGAGGGTGCCGGCGGCGAGTCCGGCCACCTGGTCGGTGCTCCACATCTCGGCGGGCGCGAGCCGTACCCCGCGGTCCGCCTCCCGGAACCCGTCGATCAGTGCGGCGATCACCGACGAGCCCAGGTCCGGGGGGACCCCGACCCGCAGGACCTGGCCCTCGCCCCGCTCCGCGAGGGCGCGCAGCCGCTCGACCCGGGCGACGATCTCCCGGGCCTCGGGCAGGAGCGCCTGCCCGGCCGGGGTCAGCCGCACCTGGCGGCTGGACCTGTCGAACAGCCGCACGCCCAGTTCCTCCTCCAGTCGGCGGATGCGCTGGCTGAGCGGCGGCTGCGCCATGCCGAGCCGGACGGCGGCGTTGCCGAAGTGCAGTTCCTCCGCGACGACGGTGAAGTAGTACAGGTGCTTCACCAGGTCCATGAGCAGGGATGATATCTCTTTCATTATTACTTCGCGACATATATCAGTATTGGACACACGAATGGTTCCTCTGGTCTCCTCTGCCGACGAGGAGAGGAGGAACGCCCATGAGGCCGGGAAACCGCGTCATCGCCGCGGCCGCCGTACTCGTCGCGGCCGTCACGGCCGCCGGAGCCGTGTGGGCCCTGCGCACCCAGGGCTCGCCCGGGCAGACGGCCCGGGACTTCCTCGCCGCCTGGGAGCGGCGGGACCACCCGGCGATGCGGGCGCTCACCGTCGGCGCGCCCGCCGACTTCGACCGCTGGTACCGGCGGTTCCACACCGACCTGAGGCTGACGGGAGCCCGCTTCGAGGCCACCGGCACCGCCGATGACACCGCCGACGGCGCGACCGTGCGCTTCCGCGCCCGGCTGACGGGCGCGGTGGACTGGACCTACGACGGCTCGCTGGCGCTGGTCGAGCACGGACGGGCGTGGCGGGTGAGATGGAGCCCGGCCGCCGTCCACCCCCGGCTCGGGCCCGGCCTGCGGATCAAGGCCGTGACGGTCGAGGCCGAGCGGGCCCCGGTCCTGGCCGCCGACGGCACCCGCATCGACACCGCCTCCGCCCCGGGCTCGGTGCAGCAGCTCGTCGAGGGGCTCAGCGAGACCTACCGCGACCGCCTCACCGGCTCCTCCTCCGCCCGGGTGGACCTGGTCCGGGGCAGGACGAAGGTCGCCACCCTCGCCACCGCCGAGGCCAGGCCCGGCCGGGAGCTGCGGACCACGATCGACCTGCGGGTCCACCGCGCCGCCGCCGACGCGCTCGCCGCCACCGGCAAGCCCGCCTCGCTGGTGGCGATCCGCCCCTCCACCGGGGAGATCCTGGCGGCGGCCAACAAGCCGGGCGGGTTCAACCGGGCCCTGCTCGGCCACTACCCGCCGGGCTCGACGTTCAAGGTCGTCACCGCCTCGGCACTGGTGGCCGGCGGCATGACCGCAGAGGAGCGCACCGCCTGCCCGGCCGAGCAGAACATCGGCGGCTTCCCGTTCCACAACGCCGGATTCAAGGACTACGGCACGCCCTCGCTGCGCGAGGCGTTCGCCCACTCGTGCAACACCACGTTCGGGCGGCTGAGCGTCGAGCGGCTCGGCGGGGAGCGGCTGGCCGAGGTCGCCGCGGGCTTCGGCTTCGGCGCCCCGGTCCAGCCGGGCGTGCCCGCCGTACGGGCGCGGTTCCCCGCCCCGAAGGACGACACCGACCTCGCCTCGGCCTCGATCGGCCAGGGCCGCGTGCTGGCCAGCCCGCTGAACATGGCCGCCGTCGCCGCGGCCGTCGCCGACGGCTCCTGGCGCCCGCCCCGGCTGGTGGACGCCGGGCTGCTTCCCCCCGCCGAGCCGCGCACGCTCGAACCCGAGGTGGTGCGGGCCCTGCGCACGCTGATGCCCGCGGTCGTGGTGGAGGGCACCGCCAGCGCGGTGTCCTTCCCGCCCGGTACGGCGGGCAAGACCGGCACCGCCGAGTACGGCTCCGGCGCCGAGCCGCCCTCGCACGCCTGGTTCATCGGCTACCGGGGCGACCTGGCCTTCTCGGTGATCGTGGAGGGCGGCGGCTCGGGCTCGGAGACGGCCGCCCCCATCGCCGCCCGGTTCCTGACCGCTCTGGCGGAGTCCTGACCGCAGCCGCGCCGTCCGGCGCGGATGGCTGATCGGTATCGGACCGCGTCGACCACTGATATAATGATCATGCATCCCGGGCGGCCACCCCTCCCGGGATTCTGCTTTTCATGACCTCTCCCTCCGTTCCCCCCGGCCCCGCCTCCCCCGTTCCCGCGCGCACACCCCACCGCGCGATCCTCGGCGCCGCCGTCCCGCTCCTGCTGTCCATGTCCGTGTCAGTCGTCGCGCAGTTGGTCGGCACCGTCGCCCTCGGGCGGCGGGAGACCGCCGCGTTGGCCGCCTTCGCCCTCGCGAGTGCCGTGCTCTCCCCTGTCACCGCCGCCGTCGCCGCCGGGCTGCGCGGCCTGGCTCCGTTCGTGGCGCCCCACCGCGACGACCCGGCCCGTGCCCTGCCGGTCCTGCGGGACGCGCGCTGGCTGTCCCTGGCGTTCGGGACCGCGGGTGCGGGTGTCGTGCTCTGCGTCCCGCCGCTCGCACGGGCCGCGGGTGCGCCCGGCGAGGTGGTCGACGGGCTCGGTGCCCTGCCGCCGTTGCTCGCGCTGGAGGTGCTGCTGTTCGCCGCGGGCGGCGGCGCCAACACGGTGCTGGTCGCGCTGGGCCGCAGCCGCCAGGTGCTCTGGTCGAGCCTGTCGGGCACGGCCGTCCAGGTCGGTCTGATCCTCCTGCTCACGCCCGGCTTGGGCGTCGACGGCATCGGCCTCGCGCTGGTGGCCTCCACGGCCGTGTCCGTGACGGTGTCCAACATCTGCCTGCTGCGGGTGCCCGGACTGGCCGGGCCGGCGGCGCGGCCGTCCCGGTGGCGGTCCCCGGCATGGTCGCTGTGGCCGGTACGTCCCCGTCCCCGCGAGATCGCACGCATGGCGCGGGTGGGCGTCCCGATGTCCACCGCTCTGATCGTCAAGTTCGCCGTCCTGGGGGGCGCGACCTACGTCGCCGCGCGCACGGGCGCACAGGGCGCGGCGGCCCATGCGGTCCTCCGGTCGCTGGCCGAGCTCCTGGCGCTGGCCGCCTTCTCCGTCGGCCAGGCGACGGCGCCGGAGATCACCCGGGCCGCGTCTCCCGGCTCCTGCCCCGCCGGGTCCTCCGCCGAGGTCCGCCGGGTCGGCCGCGCCGCCCTGTCGCTGGCGGGAGCCGGGGCGGCCTGCGGCGCGCTCGTGCTGCTCTGCTCCGGGAGCGCCGTGACCGGGCTGTTCACCACGGACGCGGAGGTGGCCTCGCTGGTCGCCGACCTGCTCCCGCCGATGGTCGTCTACGCCGTGGCCAACGGCTGCGGGATCGTGATGAGCGCCTGCCTGGTCGGGCTCAAGCGCCCGTCCTGGGGCCTGCTCGCGGCCGTGGCCGGCTACGGCCTGCTCGCCCTGGCGGCGCTCCCCGCGACGGCCGCCTGGGGACTGACCGGCCTGTGGACGGCGATGGCCGTCGGCGCCGTGCTCATCTTCGCACTGCAGCTCACCGGCTTCGTCCGGCACAGCGCGCGGACGCCCCTGGCCGTGGGGTGAAGCGGCTCCGCCTGGCCCTCGCAGACCGGCTGAGCCGGCCCGGGCGCCCGGGCCGGCTCAGCCGGTCCGGGCGGGCGAGGTGAGGCGGGTCACGGCCTCGACGAGCCGGGCCGGATCGGACAGGTCGGGCAGGACCACGTCCGCGCCCTCCTCGCGCAGCTCGCTCGCGAGGGTCCGGCCGGTGGCGACGGCGATCATCGCGGCCCCGGCGATCTTCGCCGCCTGCACGTCCCGGGCCGAGTCGCCGATCAGCACGGTGTTGCGCCCGTCGAAGGCCGCGCCGTGCTTGCGCGCCGCCCTGCCCTGCGCGACCTGGAGCAGGGTGGCCTTGGGGTAGACCTCCTCGCCGTAGCCGCCGACCTCCACATCGACGTACTCGTCCAGGCCGAAGGCGGCCAGCTTGTGCACCGCGTTGCTCCGGATGGTGCCGGTGAGCACCGACTGCACCGTGCCGCCGAGCCGGGACACCGCCTTGAGCGCGTCCTTCGCGCCGGGCAGCGCCCTGCCCTCCTCGGCCAGCCGCTTGCGGCGGGCGGCGAAGGAGGCGGCCAGCGCGTCCAGGAAGCGCGGCAGGTCCTCGTCGGTGGCGGCGACCCCGTTGATGGCCAGGGTCTCGAAGACGATCTCGGAGTCCGGGCGGCCGTTGTGCTGGGTGAGCTTCACCAGCGGCCGGCCGGTGACCTGGCGGAAGGCGTCCGCGTAGGCGTCGCGGGTGACGATGGCCACGTCGACCAGGGTCAGATCGACGTTCCAGAGAACGAGGCGGTTGATCGTGACCTCCGGAGATGAGAGGGGATGCCAGGGTACGGCCGGCGCCGCGCCCTGTCCGCCTCCCATGCCCGAAACGTCCGCTCCGCCGGGCGGGAAGGCCCGCGCGGGACCGGGCCGCCGGACGGGACCGGGCCGCCGGACGGGACCGGGCCGCCGGACGGGACCGGGCCGCCGGGCGGAGAGCGCCCGGCGGACCGGTCAGGGCGCGGCCGTCAGGCGTAGTCCAGGGCGTCCGTGAGGGTGTCCACGACGGGCAGGCCCGTCGCCTTCAGCTCGGCGCGGCTGGTCATGCCGCCGGTGTAGAGCACCGCGCGGGCCCCGACGTGCTGCGCGGCGTGCGCGTCGTCGATGCTGTCGCCGATCACCAGCACGTCGGCCGGGTCCACGCCGAGGGCGGCCAGGTGGCTGACCATGGATTCGGCCTTGTGCCCGCCGGGGACCGTGTGCAGCAGCCCGTCGACCCGGGTGAAGTGCCGGTCGATGCCGTACTCGGCGACCTTGGCGGTCAGCCGCTCGTGCCACCACATGGACAGCAGCGACTGCCGGCCGCCCTCCCGCTCCCACGCCTGGAGGGTGGAGAGCGCGTCGGCCGCGAGACCGCACTCCAGCATCAGCCGGTGGTAGTGGTCGTGGAAGCCCGCGTCCATGCGCTCCCACTCGCCGTCGGCCAGCGGGCGGCCGAGCATGCGCTCGTAGGCCGTCCAGATCGGGCGGGTGTAGACCGCGCGGAAGCCCTCGGCGTCGTAGGCGCCGACGCCGTAGGGCTCGAAGACCGCGTTCGTCGCCCGCACCACGGCGTCGATGTCGTCGAAGAGGGTGCCGTTCCAGTCCCAAACGATGTGTCTCATATCGCCCTCAAGACTATCCAGCGCCCCGAGCGCCCCGCACCGGGATAAAAACCTCACCCGACCAGGTCGGGGATCTCCTGGGTGGCGTACCACATGAGCTCGTGGGCCTCGGCGCCGTCCACGGTGAACCGCGCGTCGTCGTCGCCGGCGTCGGCCGCGGGCAGCGCGGCGAGGGCGGCCTCCACGTCACCGGAGGCCGAGGGGTCGTCCACGTGGACGGCGGCGATCTCCTTCATCGTGACCGCCCGCGTGAGCCGGACCCGGGAGCGCTCCTCGAGGTCGGCGCCCGCCTCCACGATCCCGTCCGGCACCTCGGCCGCGACGACCACCCGGCGGGCCGCGGCCTTCACCCCGTCCGCGCGGTCGGCGGCCAGCATCCGCAGGGACGACCGCGCCGCGTCGGTCAGGGCGACGTACTCCAGTTCCTCGGTGTCCCCCGAGGCGTACCACTCGACCAGCGCGGGGGTCACCGCGTACCCGGTCAGCGGAGCCGGTCCGAGCTCCCCGGCGGCGGCCACGCGGGCCAGCGCGGGAAGCGTGCACGGCAGGTAGACGCGCATCCGTTCCTCGATCTGTTCGGCGGGCCGCTGGCGCGGCCCGTACCACGGCTTGTACGGCGGCTTGCACGGCGCGGCGGTCCGGCGCCGGATCCCACCCGAGTCTGCCAGCCCGCGCGACCGGCCCGCGAGGCACGGCGCGGCGCGTCAGCGCAGCCGGACGCCGAACAGCCCCTCCAGGTGGGCGATGGTCTCCGCGGGCTCCCGGTGGTGCACGCCGGTGATGCCCAGCGCGCGGGCCGCCGTGACGTTGGCCTCGATGTCGTCGATGAACACGCACTCGGGCCCGGAGAGCCCGACGAGGTCCAGGGCGTACTCGAAGATCCTCGGCTCCGGCTTGCGCATGCCGACCTCCCCGGAGATGACCACCTGGTCGAAGAGGCCGTCCCAGGAGTCGCGGGGGTAGTCGTTGGCCCAGGAGTTGGAGAGCAGGCAGGTCTTCAGCCCGGCGGCGCGGGCGGCGGCCAGCATGTCGTACATCGGCTGGACCGGCTGGAAGCCGGCGAACATCCGGGTCAGCAGCCCCTCGGCGACCGGCGGCACGCCGTCCAGCGTGAGCAGCCTGCGCGCCAGGTCGCGCTCGAAGTCCAGCGCGGAGATCTCGCCGCGCTCCAGGGCGTGGATGAGGTTCTCGCCGTCCGGGCCCGCCTCGTAGGCCTGCACGACCAGCTCGCGCATCACGTCGCGGTAGCGGCCGGGGTCGATGCGCTCGGCGGCGATCCACACGTCGATCGCCTCGCGCAGCCCCGTGGTGAGCACCCCGCCCCAGTCGATCAGCACGCCCTTGAACATCCCGCCTCCTCGTGCACAGAACCTGTTACAGGTTAGGCGCAGCCGACGGAGCCGGGGAAAACGGGCGGTGTCAGACTGGCGGCCATGGACTTCGCGCTCAGCTCGAAGGCGGAGAAGTATCTCGCCGACCTCAACGATTTCATGGCGTCCCACGTCTATCCGGCGGAACCGGTCTACCACGCGTGGCGGGCGGCCCGCGGGCACGACGACCACACCCTGCCCCCGGTGGTGGAGGAGCTCAAGGCGGAGGCCCGCTCGCGGGGCCTGTGGAACCTGTTCCTGCCCGCCGAGTCCGGCCTGTCCGTGCTCGACTACGCCACGCTGGCCGAGGTCACCGGCCGCTCCGTCGACCTGGCCCCCGAGGCGCTGAACTGCGCCGCTCCCGACACCGGGAACATGGAGGTCCTGCACATGTTCGGCTCGCCCGGGCAGCGGGAGCGCTGGCTCCGGCCCCTGCTCGACGGCGAGATCCGCTCGGCGTTCGCGATGACCGAGCCCGCGGTGGCCTCCAGCGACGCCACCAACATCGCCACCTCGATCACCCGCGACGGCTCCGAGTACGTGGTCAACGGCCGCAAGTGGTTCATCACCGGCGCGGCCGACCCCCGCTGCGAGATCATGATCGTGATGGGCAAGACCGATCCGCAGGCCCCGGCCCACCGGCAGCAGTCGATGGTCCTGGTCCCGATGGACACCCCGGGTGTCGAGGTCGTCCGCCACCTGCCGCTCTTCGGCTACCAGGAGCAGCACGGCCACTCCGAGATCGTCTTCACCGACGTGCGGGTGCCCGCGGAGAACCTGATCGGCTCCGAGGGCGACGGCTTCCGCATCGCCCAGGCCCGGCTCGGGCCCGGCCGCATCCACCACTGCATGCGCGCCGTCGGCATGGCCGAGCGCGCGCTGGAGCTGATGTGCGCCCGCGCCGCGAGCCGCGTGGCCTTCGGCCGGACGCTGGCCGAGCAGGGCGTCGTCCAGCAGCAGATCGCCGAGTCCCGGCTGGCCGTCGAGCAGGCCCGGCTGCTCACCCTGAAGGCCGCCTGGATGATCGACACCGTGGGCGCGAAGGCCGCCGCCACCGAGATCGCCGCCATCAAGGTGGTCGCCCCCCGGATGGCCTGCGAGGTCATCGACCGCGCGATCCAGGTGCACGGCGGCATGGGCGTCAGCGACGACGTCCCGCTGGCGCTGATGTACGCCCAGGCCCGCGCGATGCGCATCTTCGACGGCCCGGACGAGGTCCACGTCCGGACCGTCGCCCGCCGGGAGCTGAGGCCGTACCTGGCCTGAGGGCAGGTCAGGGCACCAATCCCGCTTCGTAGGCGGTGATCACCAGGTGCACCCGGCTGCGCGCGCCGAGCTTGGCCAGCAGGTGGCCGACGTGTGTTTTCACCGTACCGTGGCTGAGGCAGAGCTCAGCGCCGATCTCCTGGTTGGACAGGCCTTTGGCGATCAGGACGAGCACCTCTCGCTCGCGGTCGGTGATCTGCAGATGCCGGGGTGGGGGCACACGGGCCACGTGGCGTTCGATGAGCCGCCGGGTGACGGTGGGCGCGAGCAGCGACTCCCCTCCGGCGATCACGTGGATGGCCTGGAGCAGGTCCGGCGGCAAGGTGTCCTTGAGCACGAAGCCCGCGGCGCCGGAGCGCAACGCGCCGTAGACGTACTCGTCCAGGTCGAATGTGGTCACGATGAGAACCCGGACCCCCGGCTGCGCGGAGCAGATCTGGCGGGTCGCCTCGATACCGTCCATGACAGGCATGCGCACGTCCATGAGCACCACGTCGGGCCGCTCGCGGCGGGTGACCTCCACCGCCTCCTTGCCGGTGGCCGCCTCCCCGACCACGGACAGACCCGGCGCGCTGTCGACGAGCAGCCGGAAACCCCCTCGGACCAGCGCCTCGTCATCGGCCACCACCACCCGCGTGGTCATCGCCGCTCCGCCGGCGCCGCGTGTCCCGGCGTCATCCGGCTCCCCGTCCGGTCCGGGCGCCCGGTCGCGTCCTGTGGCGGAAGCAAGGCGTACACGCGGAAGCCATGGAGCGGCCGGGGCCCCGCCTCGAAGACGCCGCCGAACATGCGCACCCGCTCCCGCAACCCGGCCAGCCCGTGGCCGGACGCCCCCGGCGTACCTCCCGGCCCGTCGTCGACCACCTCCACCCGTGTGCCGTCCGCCTCCTGCGCCACCGTCACGCAGGAGTGGCCTGCCCCGGCATGTTTGATCACGTTGGTCAGCGCCTCCTGGACGATTCGGTACACGGTCAGTCCCAGCGCGTGCGGTACGTCACCGGTGACGGACAGCGTCACCTGGATCCCCGCCGCCCGCGTCCGCTCGACCAGCTCGGGGAGGTCGGACAGGGTGGGAGCGGGCGCGAGCGAGGCCTCGCCGTCCTCACGCAGGACGCCCAGTACGCGCCGGGTTTCCTGCAGCGCCGACCTGGTGGTCTCGCCGATGGAGCACAGCGCCCCGGACATCACCTCCGGCCTGCCCACGTGTGCGGCGACCCCCGCCTGCACGGCGATCGTGCTGAGGCTGTGCCCCACGATGTCGTGCAGTTCCCTGGCGATGCGCAGACGTTCCTCGGCCATCCCCGTCCTGACACGCTCCTCGGCGTGCGCGGCCAGCCGCTCGATGTAGATTCCGCGCTCGCGCATCATCAGCCCGGCTGCCCAGAACGCCACCAGCACCCCGCCCGCCAGCAGGGCCTGCATGACCATCGTGCGGTCCACCGGAGGCCGGAGCAGCGCGATCCCCGCCACCGCAAGCGCCGTCGCCAGCGCGCCGCCCGCCCACCGGCCGCCCACCGACCGCCCGACCATGTAGAGGGCCACGGGCTGGGCCAGGAGCTCCGCCCCGGTCGGAATCAGTGCCTGCATCCACAGTGCGCAAGCGGCGACCAGGCAGAACACGCTGCGCGGCCAGATCCTCCGCACGGCCAGCGGCAACGTCATGGCCAGCGCCGAGACGACACCCACCCATCCCGTGCCGTGGTACGTCACCAACGCCACATAGGAAAGCCCCACCCCCAGCGCCCACAGGCCGTCGAGCAGCACCCAGGCCCGGCAGGGCACCCGGCTGAGCAGCGGCGGGCGGATCTCGGTCGCAGGCACATCCCGACGGTAGACCGGCGGCCCGGGTCCGCGCATCGGACCGGAGTCCGATACCGCATCGGACCTGTGGCAGAAGCGGAAACCGCACCGCGCAGAGAATCATCGAAGGCATGATCGAAATTGCCGGTCTCACCAAACGCTTCGGACGCGACCGGGCCGTGGACGACCTCTCCTTCGAGGTACATCCGGGCCGGGTCACCGGCTTCCTCGGGCCCAACGGGGCGGGGAAGACGACCACGATGCGGCTGATCGTCGGCCTCGAACGCCCCACAGCGGGGCGTGCCCTGGTCGACGGCCTGCCGTACCAGAAGATCGATAAGCCCCTCACCAGAGTCGGTGCGTTGCTCGACGCGGCCGCCGTGCACGGCGGTCGCCGCGCCGACCAGCACCTGCGGTGGCTGGCCGCCTCCAACGGCCTGTCGCGCGACCGGATCGCACCCCTGCTCGAGCGGGTGGGGCTGGGCGGGGTACGCAAGCGGATCGGGGTCTACTCCCTCGGCATGAAGCAGCGGCTCGGGATCGCGGCGGCGCTGCTGGGCGACCCTCCCGTGCTGATCCTGGACGAGCCCGTCAACGGGCTCGACGCCGAGGGCGTCAAGTGGACGCGGGACCTGCTCAGGTCACTGGCCGCCGAGGGCCGCACGGTCCTGGTGTCGAGTCACCTGATGTCCGAGATGGCGATCACCGCCGACCATCTGATCGTCATCGCCCGCGGGCGACTGGTGGCCGACGTGCCCACGGCCGAGTTCGTCCGGCCCGGCATGTCGCTGGAGGACGTCTACCTCGAGGCCGTGGGAGGCATGTCATGAACGTGCTGGCTGCGGAATGGCTGAAATTCCGGACGCTGCGCTCGACCCTGTGGGCCCTCGCGGCGAGCATCGGCTGCGCGCTGGTCCTCACCGCGTCCACGGGGGTGACGAGCCTTTCGGATCTCGACGCCGGCCACTCCGCCGACCAGGCCGGGCTGCGGGTGTGGGCGGTGGTCTTCGTCGGGGTGACGCTCTCGGCACTGCTGATCGGCGCGCTCGGCGTGATCACGATGACGGGCGAGCACGCGTCGGGGATGATCAACCTGACCTACACCGCCATGCCGTCACGCAGGGGCGTCCTCCTGGCCAAGGCGGTGGTGCTGACCGGTGCGGCCCTGACCGCATTCTTGCTCATCGGGGCCGTCGGCTACGTGTACGGCAGGCTGGTGGCCGCCCCGTCCCATCCGTCGTTCCTGCCCGCGGGCGCCTGGCAGCCGATCGGCGCGGCGGCGCTCATGATGCTGATGACCGCTCTCGCCGGCCTGGCGCTCGGCGCCCTGCTGCGCAGCGGAGCGGTTGCGACCGCGGTGCTGATCGCGATCGTGTTCGTGCTGCCGGTGATCCTCATGGGTATTCCCGGTGGATCGGACGTCGGCAGGTTCCTGCCGCTGGTCGCCGGGATGCAGCTTCTCGATCAGTCCCCACAGGACTACATGCCGGCGGGAGCGGCGTTCGCGGTGTTGGCGGCCTGGACGACGGTGCCGATCGGCATCGCGCTGGCGATCACTCCCGGACCGTGGAGACACCGCGCCACCGGGCCGGAGGCACTTGAGAGCCGAGGGTGATCCCTACCGCGGCATGACGCCTGCTGCGGCGACCCGGGACGGCCGGTGCCCCGGTCATGACGCCCACCGCCTGGCCGCCCCCGGACGGGCAGGGCATCGGCGAGCGCGCGCCGCCCGGCGGTGATGGACCCGAGCCCGGAGACCGGCGTGATCCGCCTGGAATCCGCCACGGACGCGGGCAGGCCGTCCGGCGGGCTTCAGCAGGCCGCGGGCCCCGCCGGCCGTGCCGAGGCGGATGGCGTACACGGCGGTCACGGGGGTGGGAACCGGGGAGGTGCGGCAGGACACGGCCGCGGGCGGCGGGGCGCAGGGTGCCGGGCTCGTCGGCGCAGGAGCGCGTGACAGGGCCCTTACGCTCCGCCGGTGTCCGAGGGGCGCCGGTCCCAGGTGCGGTCGAGGAAGTCGGCGATCAGCGGCGCGATCTCCGGCAGGTGGGTCTCCAGGGCGAAGTGGCCGGTGTCGAACAGGTGCAGCTCGGCGCCGGGGAGGTCGCGCAGGTAGGCGCGGGCGCCGGGCTCGGGGAAGAACGGGTCGCCGACCCCCCAGGTGATCAGCGTGGCCGGGGCGTGGGTGCGCAGCCACGCCTGCCAGCGGTCGTAGCGCTCGACGTTGGAGCGGTAGTCGAACGCCAGCGCCACCTGCGCCTCCTTGCGGCCGGGGAGGTCGAGGAAGTGCTGGTCGAGCGTCCAGCCGTCCGGCGCGACCAGCGCGGGGTCGGGCACGCCGGTCTCGTACTGGCTGCGCGTCCCCCGCAGGGTGAGCAGGTCCCGGACGGTCTCCTCGGCGCCCGGCGTCTCCGGGCGCAGCGCGATGAAGTCGCGGGCGCCGTCCGACAGCCCGTCCTCGTAGGCGTTGCCGTTCTGCACCACCAGGCCCGCGATCCACTCGGGGTGGCGTTCGGCGATCCGGAAGCCGACGGGCGCGCCGAAGTCGAACACGTACATCACGAACCGGGTCAGCCCGAGTCCGCGCACGAGGCCCTCGGTGACGTCGGCGAGCCGGTCGAAGGAGTAGGTGAAGCCGTCCGGCGCCCGGGTGTGCCCGAATCCGGGGTAGTCGGGGGCGATGAGCCGGTAGCGCGATCCGAGCGCGTCGATGAGCCGGCGGAACTGGTGCGAGGCGGAGGGGAACCCGTGCAGGAGCAGCAGCACCGGCGCGTCGGCCCGCTCCGGCAGCGACTCGCGGTAGAAGACCCGCACGCCGTCGACGTCGAGGTGGCGGTGGGCGGTCCGGGCGATGGGGGCGACCGTCATATCTAATGCCTTTCATCGTTGTAGATGCATTAGATATAGCGATCATCATCCTAATGCGTCAACTCCCTTGGGTATCGTTAGACATGTGAACGACACCGTCCCCCTCACCGGGGAGCCGCTGGCCCTGGACCTGGTCAACACCCGCACGGCGGCCGGTGACCTGCTGGCCGTCCCCGCCGACCTGCACGCCTGGCTGCGGCTTCAGGCCGACCGGTTCGGCGAGGCGGCGGAGCTCGCCGCCGCCGACCTGACCGCCGCCGACCTGAGCGCCGTCCGGGACGTCCGCGACCGCACCGCCCGCGTGCTCGACCACGTCCGCCGCGGCGAGCGCCCTGCGGACGGCGACCTGGACGCCCTCAACCGGGCCCAGCGCGCCGCGCCGGCCGTCGCCGCCCTCACCTGGGACGGCGCGGCGCTCACCGCGCCCCGCCGCCGCACCGGGCCGCCCGGCGACCGGCTGGCGGCGTGGCTGGCCGAGGCCGCCGCCGAGCTGCCGGCCGACCCCGCGGTCACCAGGATCCGCCGGTGCGAGGCCGACGACTGCGTGCTGCTGTTCCTGCCCTCCCACCCGCGCCGCCGCTGGTGCTCGGCGGCCCGCTGCGGCAACCGCGTCCGCGTCGCCCGCCACTACCGGCGCCACCGACCGGCCTGAGACCACCCGCCACCGGCCGACCGGACCCACCGGTCGGCGGACCCGCGGACCGGCCCCGGCGACCGGCGGACCCGCGGGTCGGCCGGACCCACCGCTCGGCGGACCCGCGGACCGGCCGGACCCACCGCTCGGCGGACCCGCGGACCGGCCCCGGGACCGCGGGGATCCCGGCGGACCTCAGCGGGCCCTGGCGGTGATCTGCGCGGCGACCTTGCGGTGCGCGGCCGAGCGCAGCACCCGCTCCGCCTTCTGCGGATCGGCCACCGGGGCCTCCTCCAGAAAGCCCCGGTCGGCCTTGAGCGTCAGCAGCCGCCGCACGGACTCGTCGAGCCGTGCGGCGGGGATCCGGCCGGAGCGCACCGCCTTCAGCACCGCCTCGTACGCCTTCTCGTAGTCCGGCGGCATCAGCAGCAGGTCCGCCCCGGCCAGGACGGCCCGCACGGCCACCTCCGCGTCGCCGTACTTCTCGCGCACGCCCGCCATGTTGAGCGCGTCGGTGGAGACGACCCCGTCGAAGCCGAGCTCCTCGCGGAGCAGCCCGGTCAGGATCGGCTTGGAGAGCGTGGCCGGGTCCCCCGAGGGGTCGAGTTCCGGCATGACGACGTGCGCGCTCATGATCGCGTCCACGCCCTCCTCGATGGCGGCGGCGAACGGCGGCGCGTCCAGCTTCGACCACTGGGAGCGGGAGTGCCCGATCACCGGCAGACCGGTGTGGCTGTCCACGCTCGTGTCGCCGTGGCCGGGGAAGTGCTTGGCCGTGGCGGCCACCCCGGCGTCGTGCAGGCCGCGGACGGCGGCCGCGACCATCGGCGCGACCTTCTCGGGGTCCGAGCCGTAGGCGCGCGGGCCGATCACCGGGTTGCGGGGGTTGACGTTCACGTCGGCGACGGGGGCGAAGTCCAGATTGACGCCGAGCGCCCGCAGCTCGGTCCCGGTCACCTCCGCGGCCCGGCGGGCCTGCCGCGGGTCGCCGGTGGAGCCGATCACCTTCGCCCCGGGCAGCTCGGTGACCAGCGACGCCAGCGGGGAGACCAGGCCGTTCTCCTGGTCGGTCCCGATGAGCAGCGGGATCTCCGGCGAGGCCTTCTGCAGGCCGTTGGTGAGGGCGACGAGCTGCCGGACGCTCTTGACGTTCCCCGCCCAGGGGAACAGGATCACCCCGCCGGGCCGGTACTTGGCGATCACCTGGGCCGGGGTGCCCGCGCCGTAGCGCGCCCGGTTCTCCCCGGAGACGGCGTCGGCCGCCGCGCCGTACACGACGGGCATGAACAGCTGGCCGACCTTCTCCTCGGTGCTCATCTCCGCGAGCACGGCCTCCACCGGGGAGCCGGGCTCGCCGGTCCCGGCGGGCCCCTCGGACGGGGCGGGCGTCCGGCGCTCCGGCGGCGCGGTCTCGCCCGTCCCGGCCGGGGAGGCCGCCGAGGGCGTCTGCGCCGGGGGCCGCACGGCCGCCCCCGAACCGGCGCACCCGGTCGCCACCGTCGCGATCACTGCAAGAGCCGTCGCACGCACGTACCGAAGCATGGCCACCACGCTATCCGCGCGAGCGACCGGACGACCCGGACACGCCCGGCTCGACCGGCTCCGGATCGTCCGGGCCCGCCCCGGTCAGGCCCGCCAGGCCCGGCAGGTGCGCCCGGGCCGCCCGCCGCGCTCCCGCCGGGCAGGAGGCCGCCCGCGCCGCCCGCGCCGCGAGCACGCACTGCTCCCGGGTGTGCCGCGCCAGAGCCGCCCGTACGGCCGGCAGCGCGGGCGCGCTCATCGACAGGGAGGTGACGCCGAGCCCGACCAGCACGCAGGCCAGGGCCGGGTCGCCCGCGGCCTCCCCGCAGACCCCGCACGGCCGGCCGTGCGCGGCGGCCCCGGACGCGGCCGCGCCGACCAGGTCCAGCAGGGCGGGCTGCCAGGCGTCGTGGAGCGCGGCCAGCGCGCCCACCTGACGGTCGGCGGCGAAGGCGTACTGCGCCAGGTCGTTGGTGCCGACCGAGAAGAAGTCGACCTCGGCGGCCAGGTCCGCGGCGCGCAGCGCGGCCGACGGGACCTCGATCATGACCCCCGCGGACGGCAGCCCCGCCGCGCGGCAGGCGGCGGCGAACCAGGCCGCCTCCTCGGCGGTGGCCACCATGGGGGCCATCACCGACAGACGCGCGCCGCCGCGCGCGGCGGCCCGCGCCAGGGCGGTCAGCTGCGCCGCCAGCACCTCGGGCCGGGCCCGCAGCAGCCGCGCGCCGCGCTCGCCCAGCGCCGGGTTGGGCTCCTCGCCCGGCGGCGGGAGGAAGGCCAGCGGCTTGTCCGCGCCGGCGTCGAGCACGCGCACGACCACCGGCCGCCCGGGGAACGCCTCCAGCACCTGCGCGTACGCCTCCTCCTGCTCCTCCACCGAGGGCGCCCGCGGCCGGTCCAGGAAGAGCAGCTCGGTCCGGTAGAGCCCGACGCCCTCCGCGCCGCAGGCCAGCGCGCTCTCCAGGTCGCCGGGACCGCCGACGTTGGCGAGCAGCGGCACGGCGTGCCCGTCGGCGGTCGCCCCGGGCCCCGTGGCCCGCGCGAGCAGGCTCCGGCGGGCGGCCTCGGCCTCGCGGGCGGCCCCGACCTCCTCGCCGGGCGGGTCCAGCCGTACCCGGCCGGAGGTCCCGTCGACGAGCACCGGCGCCCCCGGGGCGACGGAGGCCGCCCCCGGGCAGGCCACGACGGCCGGCACGCCCATCGCCCGCGCGATGATCGCGGTGTGGCTGGTCGGCCCGCCCTCCTCGGTGACGAACGCGGCCACCGTGTCCGGCGAGAGCAGCACGGTGTCGGCCGGGGCCAGGTCGCGGGCGACGAGCACGTACGGCTCCGCGGCGGCGGCGGGCACGCGCGACACCGGCCGGCCGGCGAGGACCGCGATCGCCCGGTCGCGCACGTCGTCCAGGTCGGCGACCCGGGCCCCGAGATACCCCCCGGCCGCGGCGAGCGCCTCCCGGTAGCCGCCGAACCCCTCGTGGACCGCCCGGGCGGCGCTCACCCCCGACCCGACCAGCCGGGCGACCTCGGCCGCCAGCTCCGGGTCGCGCGCCATCATGGCCTGGGCTTCCAGCACGGCGCGGCCCTCACCGCCGGCCCGCTCCCCCCGCTCCTGGAGGTCCGCGGCGACCTGCTCCAGCGCCCGCAGCGCCCGGTGGGTCTCCGCCTCGGCGTCCCCGTCGTGCCGGTCGCCGGGCGGCGGGGCGGGGACGGCGTCCTCGACCACGTGGGCGGGCCCGTAACCGATGCCGGGGCTCACGCCCACCCCCGTGAGCGTCCGGCTCATGGCGCCGACGCGATCTCCGCCAGCTGGTCGAGGACCTCTTCGGCCCCCTCGCCCTCCGCCTTGATCACCACGGTCTCGCCCTGGCGGACGTCGAGCGAGAGGACGCCGAGGATGCTCTTGGCGTTGACCGGCTTGCCGCCGGGCTTGGCGACGCTGACGTCCAGGCCGGCGGCCTTGGCCGCGGTCTGCACGAACGTCGCGGCGGGACGGGCGTGCAGGCCCACCTCGGCCTTGACGATGACGTGACGCTCGGGCACGGGCTTCTCCTCAATGTACGGCCGGGCGGTCTAGACCGCCCGGCTCCTGCGTGGCCGGGGAGGCCGGTCGGCCTCGCCGGGTCGTGGCCCCGGGGCGGACACGGGGTCCGCCCGGCGGGTCCCGCCCGTCGTCACCGGGTCCGCCCCCTCGGCGGCCCCGGCCACAGGGCCTCATTCCCCCCGGTGGAGCGACTTGCACTCACGTCCTATTCTTCCCGAAGATCCACATCCGGGTGCCGGGCCCTCACGCCCACCGGAACAGCTCGTCCCCGGCGGCCACCGCCCCGGCGGCGATCCCGGTGACGGCCTCGGCGAAGGCGTCCAGCGCCACCACCGAGCAGACCGGGGAGCGCCCGCTGGCCTCGACCCCGGCCGGGTTCCAGGACAGCACGGGCTGCCCGGCGCCCACCCGGTCGCCCTCGGCGACCAGCAGCTCGAACCCCTCCCCCCGCAGCTGCACGGTGTCGATGCCCAGGTGGACCAGGACACCCCGGCCGTCGTCCCCCACCACCACGAAGGCGTGCGGGTGCAGCTTGCGGATCCGGCCCGCGATGGGGGCGACCACCCGGCCGGGCCGGCGCGCCGGGTCGATCGCCGCCCCCGGGCCGACCAGCCCCGCCGAGAACACGGGGTCGGGAACCGCCGCGAGCCCGACGGCCGTCCCCGCGACCGGGGCCAGAACTGCGGTGGTCATCACACCCCCTCGGGCCGTGCGCGCCCGCGCCGGCGGGGACGGGCCCCGCGTCCACCGGCCGAGGCCCGCTCAGCCGATGATGTCCTCGATGTCTGCGGCGATCGTGTCGGCCTCGGGGCCCACCACCACCTGGATGATGTTGCCCGCCGCCATCACCCCGTGGACGCCGGCCGCCCGCAGGGCCGCCTGGTCGACCTTCGAGGCGTCGCGGACCTCGGTCCGGAGCCGGGTGATGCACGGCTCGATCTCGACGATGTTCTCCGCGCCACCGAGACCCGCGATGATCGCTCCGACGTCTGCCGACATGTCGCCCTCCTGCCTTGACGGTGCCGCCCAGCCTAGGTCCTGCCGGGGCGGCTCCCGGCCCGCCGCGGACGGGCCCCGGCGGCACGGGCCGGAGGGCCGGGGCGGAGGGCCGGGGCGGCGGGGTCCTCAGTCCGTCTGGGTCACCTTGTTGAGGCCGCGCGGCGCGTCGGGGTCGACCCCCAGCCGGCGCGCGAGGGCCTCGGTGAGCAGCTGGCCGGGGACGATCAGGCCGATCGGGGCGACCCACTCGGGCAGGTCGGGGCCGTTCAGCGCGGCCGTCCCGGCCGCCGCGAGCCGGGTGCCGCCGCCGACGGTGAAGGCCGCGGCGCCGGCGCCGGTGACCCGCTCGGCGAGCGCCACGGTGCCGTCCAGGGTCGGCCCCTCGCCGGCCGCGACCAGGATCGCCGGGGTGTCGGCGTCCACGACCGCGATCGGGCCGTGCAGCAGGTCGGCGTAGGACAGGCCCATGGCGTGCAGGTAGCAGGCCTCCTTCAGCTTGAGCGCCGTCTCCAGCGCGGTGGAGAAGGCCAGGCCGCGGCCGGAGACCACGACGCCCTGCTTGTCGGCCAGCCCCTCGACGACGGTCTCCAGGTCACCGGGGTCGCCGACCAGCTTCTCCACCGCCTCGGGGACCCGCCGCAGGTCGCCGGGGTCCACGTCGGCGCCCAGGCCCAGGGCGAGCACGGCCAGCGCGGCGAGCTGGGTGGTGTAGGTCTTGGTCGCCGGGACGGCCTCCTCCTCGCCCGCCACGGTGCACAGGGCCAGGTCGGCGGCCTGCGCCAGCGGGCTGTCCTCGCCGCCGTTGGTGATCGCGACGGTCTTCGCGCCGCACTCGCCGGCCCAGGCCAGCGTCTCGACGATCTCCTCGGTCCGGCCGGACTGGGACAGGCCGACCGCCAGCACGCCGTCCAGGTCGAGCCGGCGCCGGTAGGTGGTGGCGATCGACGGCGCGGCGAGCGTGGACAGGCGGCCCGCGTGCGCCTCGACCAGGTAGCGGCCGTAGACTGCGGCGTTGTCGGAGGTGCCTCGGGCGATGAACAGCAGCTGCCTGGTCTGCCGCGCCAGCCGCTCCACCTCCCCCACCCTGGGGAGAAGGGCGTCCAGCGTGGCCTGCAGCGCAGCGGGCTGCTCGGCGATCTCACCGCGCATCTTGGTCGTCATGTCGCGCTCATCCTTCGGCTCGGACAGGCGCGATCGGGCCGTTATCGATCCGTCGCCGGTCCGTACGTTGACACCCTTTTCCGGCCTGTGGTCTAGTCCGGACTAGACCAGTACGAACCATAACCCATCAATCAGCACAGTTCGAGAGGGGGCGGATCACATGGCGCAAATCGATCCGGACAGCCCGATTCCGAAGTACTTCCAGCTCCGCGAGATCCTGCTCGACCTCATCGACAACCACGAGCTGGCCATCGGCGCGGCGATCCCGTCGGAGCGCGAGCTCTGCCAGCGCTTCGGCCTGTCCCGGATGACCGTACGGCAGGCCGTCGACCACCTGGTCTCCGAGGGCAGGCTGCAGCGCGTCCCGGGCAAGGGCACCTTCGTGGCCCGCCCCAAGATCGAGATGCCGCTCCGGCTGATCTCGTTCACCGAGGAGATGCGCTCCCGGGGCATGGAGCCCGGCTCGATCGACCTGGACCGCCGGGTGGTCCGGGCCAGCGCGCACCTCGCCCGGGAGCTGGGCATCCAGGCGGGCGACGAGGTGCACTTCGTCGAGCGGCTGCGCACCGCGGACGGCGAGCCCATGTGCATCGAGCGGGCGCACGTCCCCGTCGCCCTCGCGCCCGACCTGGACGCCCACGAGCTGTCGGACCGCTCCCTCTACTCCGTGCTGGAGACCCGCTACGGCCTGATCATGGACGCGGGCGAGCTGACCATCGACGCCGGCATCGCCGACCCCGGCGACGCGGACCTGCTGAAGCTGCCGCGCGGCGGGGCCGTCCTGCTGCTCCAGCAGCGCTCGTTCTCCGGCGGCGTCTGCGCCGAGCTCGGCGTGTCCACCTACCGCGCCGACCGCTACCAGCTCCGCACGGTCCTGGAGACACCGGCGCGCCGCTCCTGACCTCCTCTTCCCCACCCCCAGGAGGACTGTCGGATGAGCTCCACCCCGTCGGACGCGGCTCCCTCCGGCCCCGGTCCCGGCCCCGCCGTGATGGGCGTGCTCCAGCGGCTGGGCCGCTCGCTCATGCTCCCCATCGCGGTCCTGCCCGCCGCCGGGCTGCTGCTCCGCCTCGGCCAGGACGACCTGCTCGGCCGTACGGACGACGCCCTCGCCGACGACGTGGCGCACGTGCTCGGCACCGCGGGCGGCACGCTCTTCGACAACCTGCCGATCCTGTTCGCGATCGGGGTGGCCATCGGGTTCGCCCGCAAGGCCGACGGCTCGACCGCGCTGGCCGGGCTCGTCGGCTACCTGGTCTTCCACGCCGTCAGCATGAACATGTTCTTCACGCTGTTCGACGAGACGCTGAAGAAGTCGATCACCACGCTGGTCTTCGACCCGGCCGCCCCCGGCCTGCCGAAGCCGGTGCTCGACCTCGGCGCGCAGAACCCCACCGGCGTGCTCGGCGGCATCCTCATGGGGCTGGGCTCCGCGCTGCTCTGGCAGCGCTTCCACCGCACGAGGCTCCCCACCGCCCTGGCGTTCTTCAGCGGCCGCCGCCTGGTGCCGATCCTGACCGCCTTCGCCGGGCTCGTGCTCGGGGTCGCGGTCGGCTTCGTCTGGCCGGTCCTGGGCGGCTGGGTCCGCGCCTTCGGCGTCTGGCTCGCCGAGAACAGCACTCTGGGCGCGGGCGTCTACGGCATGGTCAACCGCGCCCTGCTCCCGCTGGGCCTGCACCACATCGTCAACAACATCGTCTGGACCCAGGTCCCCACGTGCGTGACGGACACCGGCAAGCAGCTCGCGGGCGACCTCGTCTGCTTCAACAACGGCGTGCAGGGCTACGGCGGCTTCGAGGCCGGCTTCTACCCGGTGCTGATGTTCGGCCTGCCGGCGGCGGCGATCGCCATCTGGCGGGCCGCGCCGCCGCACCGGCGCACCGCGGTCGGCTCGATCATGGTCTCCGCCGCGCTCACCGCGTTCCTCACCGGCATCACCGAGCCGATCGAGTTCGCCTTCATCTTCGTGGCGCCGGTCCTGTTCGTGGCGCACATCGTGCTGACCGGCGTCTCCCTGGCCGTCGCCTCGGCACTGGACGTCAAGCTGGCCTTCAGCTTCTCCTCCGGCCTGATCGACCTCGGCCTGTACGGCACCGCCCCCAACGCCCGGGGGGTGCCGCTCCTCATCGTGATGGGCCTGGTCTACGCGGTGGTCTACTACGCCGTGTTCGGCTTCCTGATCAGGCGCCTGGACATCATGACGCCCGGCCGCGAGCCCGAGCCGGACGTGGACTCCGGCGGAGCGCGGCCCGGCCCCGACGCCTGACCACCCGCCGCCGGACCCCGCCGGTCCCCGCCACCGGTCCCCGCCACCGGACCCGGCACGCATCGCCGGGCCCGGCACGGGCCGCCGGAGCCCGGATCTTCGAACACCGCCCGCTCCCGGCCGCCCACCCGGTTTTCGGCCGCTCCCGCACGGGCGCGGACGGTTCCGAAACCCGGCCCGCCACCCGCGGCCACCACTCCAGCTCGGCGCGACCTTCTCCGCGTAACGGGTGAAGCACCGGGGGCTCCCCGGAAAGTTGGCGGGCGATGTATCTGGTGGGGGGACCGGAAACTCCCCATGGTGTCAGTTCGGTCCAGACCCTTCGAACCGGAGTCGCCGTGTCTCCCTCTCCGTCCCCCTCGCCCCTCGCTCCCCGGCCCGCGCCGCTGCCCCGGATCGCGCCCTCGCCGGCGGTGGAGCCGCCCTACGACGAGGAGCGCCCCGGCCGCGCCGCCGCGGCGGCCGCGGTGCCGTACCGGCAGGGGCCGTACGTGCAGGGCGCGCTCGCCCTCGCCGCGGACCCGGAGCCCGCCGCCCCGCCGTACCGGCGGCCGCTGGTGTGGGGACCGCCCGGAGCCGTCCCCGACGAGCGGCGCCTGCGGGCGCTGGGGCAGGCCGTCGCGGAGGTCCTCGCCGGCCGGCGCCCGCCCGCCACCGTCTCCCGCCACCTGACGCGCCGGGCCCACGCGGAACTGATCCGCGCCGGGAAGGTCTTCTCCTGCACGCGGCCGCCGCTGGTCGGCACGCCGCACGTCTCCCAGCCCCGGGACGGGGCGGTGGAGATGTGCGTGCTCGTGCACTGCGGCGAGCGCTCCCGGGTGCTGGCCCTGCGGCTGGAGCGCCGGGGCGTGCAGTGGCTGTGCACCGACGTGGAGACCACGCCCTGACGCGGGACCGGCCGAGGGCGGGGTGCGGCCCCGGGCACGCGGCGGGGCCCGCGGCGGGCGGGCCCGGCCCCGTCAGGCCCCGGACACGCGGAGGCCCCGGACACGCGGAGGCCCCGGACACGCGGAGGCCCCGGACACGCGGAGGGGCCCGCACCGTGCGGTGCGGGCCCCTCCCCCGGCTGCTCACGGGGTCCGGCCGGGACCACCCGGCCCGGCCCCGTCAGGCCATGTCAGGCCTCGGTGTGCTTCGGGTCGCCGTGGCAGCGCTTGTACTTCTTGCCGGAGCCGCAGGGGCACGGGGCGTTGCGCTCGACGTTGCCGTAGGCGTCGCGCTCCTCCTTCGTGCTGATGCTCGTGTGCTCCACCCCGCCCATCTCACCGGGCGCGGTGTACTGCAGCTGGCTGGGGCGCTGCGGGCCGCGCAGGCCGCGGGCGATGATCGACCGGGCCTCCGAGACCGCCTCGTCCTCGTCGGCCGCCTCCTCGACGATCGGGCTGGTCTGCACCTCGACCTCGAGGTTGAACAGGTAGCCGACCGACTCCTCCTTGATGCCGTCGAGCATCGCGGAGAACATCTCGAAGCCCTCCCGCTGGTACTCGATCAGCGGGTCGCGCTGCGCCATCGCGCGCAGGCCGATGCCCTCCTGGAGGTAGTCCATCTCGTAGAGGTGCTCGCGCCACTTGCGGTCCAGGACCGAGAGGATGACCCTGCGCTCCAGCTCCCGCATGGCCTCCGGGCCGAGCTCCTCCTCGCGGCGGTCGTAGGCCGCCAGGGCGTCCGCCTTGATCTTCTCGGCGAGGAACGCGGCGGACAGCTCCTCGCGGCTGCCGGCCTCCTCGACGAGCCCGTCGACCGTGAGGGTGATCGGGTAGAGCTGGCCCAGGGCCTTCCAGAGCTTGTCGAGGTCCCAGTCCTCGGCGAAGCCCTCGGCGGTGGCGCCGGCGACGTACTCGTCGACGACGTCGCCGATGAAGTCGCGGATCTGCTCGTGCAGGTCGGCGCCCTCCAACACCCGGCGGCGCTCGGCGTAGATCACCTTGCGCTGCCGGTTCATGACCTCGTCGTACTTCAGAACGTTCTTGCGGATCTCGAAGTTCTGCTGCTCGACCTGGTGCTGGGCGGAGGCGATGGCCTTGGAGACCATGCCGGACTCGATCGGCACGTCGTCCGGGATGTTCAGCCGCGTCATGATCATCTCGACCCGGGCCGAGTTGAACAGGCGCATCAGGTCGTCCTCGAGCGAGAGGTAGAACCGCGACTCGCCGGGGTCGCCCTGGCGGCCGGAGCGGCCGCGGAGCTGGTTGTCGATGCGGCGCGACTCGTGCCGCTCGGTGCCGAGCACGTACAGGCCGCCGAGCTCGGTGACCTCCTCGTGCTCGGCCTTGACGGCCTCCCTGGCCTTCTCCAGCGCCTCGGGCCAGGCCTTCTCGTACTCGTCCGGCGTCTCGACCGGGTCCAGGCCGCGGCTGCGCAGCTCGGCGTCGGCGCGGAAGTCGGGGTTGCCGCCGAGCATGATGTCGGTGCCGCGACCGGCCATGTTGGTGGCGACGGTGACGGCGTGCTTGCGGCCCGCCTCGGCGACGATCGCCGCCTCACGCGCGTGGTTCTTGGCGTTGAGGACCTCGTGCTTGACGCCCCGGCGCTTGAGCTCCCTGGACAGCCGCTCGGACTTCTCCACGCTCGTGGTGCCGACCAGGACCGGCTGGCCCTTCTCGTAGCGCTCGGCGATGTCGTCGACGACCGCCAGGAACTTGGCGTCCTCGGTCTTGTAGACCACGTCCGGCTGGTCCTTGCGGATCATCGGCTTGTTGGTCGGGATCGGGACGACGCCGAGCTTGTAGGTCTGGTGGAACTCGTTGGCCTCGGTCGCCGCCGTGCCGGTCATGCCGGAGAGCTTGGTGTAGAGGCGGAAGTAGTTCTGCAGCGTGATCGTGGCGAGCGTCTGGTTCTCGTCCTTGATCTTGACGCCTTCCTTCGCCTCGATGGCCTGGTGCATGCCCTCGTTGTAGCGGCGGCCGTGCAGGACGCGGCCGGTGAACTCGTCGACGATCAGGACCTCGCCGTCGACGACGATGTAGTCCTTGTCCTTCTTGTAGAGCTCCTTGGCCTTCAGCGCGTTGTTGAGGAAGCCCACGAGGTGGGTGTGCTCGGGCTTGTAGAGGTTGTCGATGCCGAGCCAGTCCTCGACCTTCTCCACGCCCGCTTCCAGGATGCCGACCGTGCGCTTCTTCTCGTCGACGACGTAGTCCCCGGTGCTCTCCTGGCCGTCCTTGCCCTCGGTGCCCCTGCGGAGCCGGGGGACGATCTTGGCGAACTCGGCGTACCACTTGCCGGACTGCTCGCCGGGCCCGGAGATGATCAGCGGGGTCCGGGCCTCGTCGATGAGGATCGAGTCGACCTCGTCCACGATGGCGAAGTTGTGGCCGCGCTGGACGCACTCCTCCAGCGACCAGGCCATGTTGTCGCGCAGGTAGTCGAAGCCGAACTCGTTGTTCGTGCCGTAGGTGATGTCGGCGTTGTAGGCCTTGCGGCGCTCGTCCGGCGACATGTTGGCCAGGATCACGCCGACCTGGAGGCCGAGGAAGCGGTGGACGCGGCCCATCTCCTCGGCGTCGCGCTTGGCGAGGTAGTCGTTGACCGTGACGACGTGCACGCCCTTGCCCGACAGGGCGTTGAGGTAGGCCGGCAGCGTCGAGGTCAGGGTCTTGCCCTCACCGGTGCGCATCTCGGAGATGTTGCCCATGTGCAGGTTGGCCCCGCCCATGATCTGCACGTCGAAGTGGCGCTTGCCCAGCACGCGCCGGGCGGCCTCGCGGACGGTGGCGAAGGCTTCGGGAAGCAGATCGTCGAGTGACTCGCCGTCGGCGTGCCGCTGCTTGTACTCCTCGGTGAGCGCGCGCAGCTCGGCGTCGGTCAGGTTCGTGAAGTCGTCCTCGATGGAGTTGACCTGGTCGGCGATCCGCTTGAGCTTACGCAGAGTCTTGCCTTCGCCTGCGCGAAGAATCTTGTCGAGAAAGGCTGGCACTGTAGGTAAGGCTCCTCGCAGGTCTTCCGCGGCCGGAGCGGCCCGGATGAGGACGAGACATGGTTCTCCGCTGCCATCGTAGGCGCTTCCACCACCGGACACATCCACCATGAATGACGGTCTTGATCTCCGTGGTGTTCCCCGGACCTCCGTTTCGGGGAGTACGGCCCAGCGTGGAGGGGTATGTCCCCCGCCAGTACGGCTCGCAGGAAAAGACCGCAGGACGCGCCGTCACACGCCGCGGGACACCTGCAGGGGACACCGAGTGGACACCGAGGGGACACGGGACCATGGCCGAGACCGCACCGGGGAGCGCGCCCGGCACCGGCGGGGCGGACGGCCCCGCAGACCACGCGGACCGCAGCCCGGGACCCCCTCAGCCCTCCGGGGCCGGAGCCGCCGGGGGCGGGCCGCCCGGGCGGCCCGCGGACCTCGCGGCCCACGGGGGGCGCGCCTCCTCCTGGCTGGCGGTGACCGTGAGCGTGCTGGGCTTCGCCATCGGGGGCGTCGGGCTGACCGGCGGCCCCGACTGGTTCGTCTTCTGGCTGGGTGTGATCGTCTGCGCGCTGGGCGGGATCCTCCTGATGGCCTTCGGTGCCTTCGCCGACGTCGTCCTCGACGCCCCCCGCACCCGCGCCGACCACCACGAGGGCATCCTGGGCTGAGCCCGCGGGACCGGGCCCGCGACACCGGCATAGCGATTTCGTCGGTGTGAGGCGCTACTCTCGCCCCATGCTGATGCGCTGCTTCCCCCGGGGCCGGTCATGACGGTCACGCTCTCCGCCGACGAGGCCCGCCGGATCATCCTGCGCGCCCAGGGCTTCCTGGGCGCCGACGCCCGCCGCGGCGGCGCGCCCGCGACCCTGCGCAGACTGGGCGCCGTCCAGCTCGACACGATCTCCGTCCTGGCCCGCTCCCACGAGCTCGTCGCCTACGCGCGCCTCGGCGCGGTCGACCGGCGGAAGGTCGAGCGGGCCTACTGGGACGTCCCGCCCCGCGCCTTCGAATACTGGTGCCACGCCGCCTGCATCCTGCCGCTGGACGACTGGCCGCTGTACGCCTTCCGGCGCCGCGCCTACCGGGAGCGGAAGTACCGCTGGCACGAGGTGCCGCCGATCGTGGACAAGGTGCTGGAGCAGGTCCGCGAGATCGGCCCCGTCACGACCGCCGACCTCGGCGGCGCCAAGAACGGCGGCGCCTGGTGGGACTGGTCCGAGTCCAAGATCGCCGTCGAGTGGCTGCTGGACACCGGCGAGGTCGTCTGCACCCGCCGGGTCGGCTGGCGCCGCGTCTACGACCTGGCCGAGCGGGCCGTCCCCGCCCAGCTGCTGGCGCAGGACCTCTCCGACGCCGAGTGCGTCACCCGCCTCGCCCGCACGGCCGGCCGGGCCCTCGGCGTCGCCACCCGCGCGGACCTCGTCGACTTCCTCCGGCTCAAGGGCCCGCACTCCGCGCTGCTGGACGCGGCGCTGCTGGACGGCTCCGCCGGGCTCGTCCCCGTCCGGGTCGAGGGCTGGACCGGCCGCGCGGCGCAGGCGTGGGCCGATCCGGCGGCGCTGGAGACCGCGCCCCGGGGCCGCCACCGCACCACGCTGCTGTCCCCGTTCGACTCCCTCGTCTGGGACCGTCCCCGCACCGCGCGGGTCTTCGGTTTCGACCACCGGCTGGAGGCCTACGTCCCCAAGGACAAGCGCGTCCACGGCTACTTCACGATGCCCGTCCTGACCGGGGGCCGGCTGATCGGCCGGGTCGACCCGGCCCGCGAGGGCTCCACCCTGGTGGCCCGCCAGATCGGCCTCGAGCCCGGCGTCACGCCGGAGCGGGCCGCCGGACCGCTGGCCGAGGCCCTCCGCGAGGCGGCGGACTGGGTCGGCTGCGACGCCGTCCGCGTCGAACGCGCCGATCCGCTCCTCCTGCAGGCCCTGAGCGCCCTGATCCCGTGACGGCCGTGGTCCCTCCCGGCGGCACCGGGAGGGACCACGGGTCAGGTGATCTCGAGCATCCGCTCGCGGACCGCGTAGACCACCGCCTCCATCCGGGAGTGCAGCTGCAGCTTGTCCAGGATGTTGCGGACGTGGTTCTTCACGGTGTTCTCGGAGATGAACAGCTGCTTGGCGATCTCGCGGTTGTTCATCCCCTTGGCGACCAGGCGCAGGACCTCCATCTCCCGGTCGGTCAGCCTGGGCACGGGAAGCTGCGGAGGCCGCTCGGCCTCCTTCCGGCTCATGGTCGCGAACTCGTTGATGAGCTTCGTGGCCATCGCCGGGTTGATGAGCGACTGCCCCTCGTGCACACCGCGGACGACCTCGGGAAGCTCGTCGAGCTGGACGTTCTTCAGCAGGTAGCCGGTGGCGCCCGCCTTGATCGCCTCGAAGAGGTCCTCCTCCTCGTCGCTCACCGTCAGCATGATGATCCGGATGCTCGGCGCCGAGGCCTTGATCTCGCGGGTGGCCTCGATCCCGCTCCGCCGGGGCATCCGGACGTCCATCAGCACGACATCCGGTGTGAGGCGGTCGGCGAGCTCGACCGCTTCCTGACCGTCGCTCGCCTCGCCGACCACTTCGATGTCCGCCTCCGCGGCCAGCGCCATCTCCAGGCTGCGGCGGATCAGCGCGTGGTCGTCGACGACCAGCACGCGGATCGGATCGCCGCGCCCGGCAGGGCGGGCCGCCTCGTCGGGTTCCGTCACGCCTCCTCCTCGGGGGGCCAGAGCCGTTGGACCGCCATGATTACACGGGTTCGGGGTCCGCGGGTTGGTCGGAGAGGATCTTCGAACGCGGCGGTCAGGGCTCGACGAGCCGCAGAACGCCGTAGTCGTAACCCTTGCGCAGGTACACCACGCTGGGCAGGCCGCTCTCCTTGTCGCGGAAGAGGTAGAAGTCGTGCCCGACCAGCTCCATCTCCAGGAGCGCCTGGTCGATGGTCATCGGCTCGGCCTTGTGGAACTTCTCCCTGACCACCAGGGGGCCTTCGCCCTCCATCTCGATCGGGACGGTGCCCTCCTCCCGCGGGGCCTCGGCCTCCTCCTCTTCCTCGGCCTCCAGCCGGATCGGCGGCGGAGGGGCCGCGATGGCCGCGGCGGTCATCTCGGCCACCGACATCGGGCTCTGGTTGCCGTAGTGCACCTTGCGCCGGTCGGCCAGGCGCCGGAGCCTCCCGCCCAGCTTGCCGAGGGCGATGTCGAGGGCGGCGAAGCGGTCCTCGGCCGAGGCCTCCGCCCGGATCGCGGGGCCGCGGGAGTGGATGGTGAGCTCGACCCGCTCACGCTGATCCGCCAGGCGCGGGTTGCGCTCCTTGGACACCTCCACGTCGACGCGGATCACTCTCTGGTCCAGACGCTCGATCTTGGCCAGCTTGGTCGTCACATGGTCGCGGAACCGGTCGCTCACCCCGGTGTGCCGACCCTTGACGATGATGTCCATGCACAGCCCCCCTTCGGCTCTCGACTGTGTTGCCGCGGCACCCGTCCGGCCGACCTGGTCTTCGTCCCCACATCCGCCTGCTGAGGGTCTCGCAGCTCTTTGCCACTACTGCCCTTCTCTTCTGACGAGGAACATCTGGCTCCTCGGGAAGGCAGGACTTACCTCTAAGCCGCACCGTGATCGGTCGACAAAAAGTCGCCTTACGTGGACCGTTTCGCCTGCGGCTGGCATCGGCTAACCGGACCGGCCCCCTGGCGGAGGTCGATCCGGCGCAACCA
This sequence comes from Planomonospora alba, assembly GCF_039534085.1. Taxonomy (NCBI): domain Bacteria; kingdom Bacillati; phylum Actinomycetota; class Actinomycetes; order Streptosporangiales; family Streptosporangiaceae; genus Planomonospora; species Planomonospora alba. Next base: position 140,392 of record NZ_BAAAUT010000003.1, on the reverse strand, counting down.
CGGACCCGGACGGGTGCCATGTCTCGACGCTATCCGCATCGCGGACGAATGTCAGCATCGAGGCCGGGCAGACGATCACTTTCCGTGATTTCTCAGGGGTTATTCCGGACAGAAGCGATGGTTTCCGGCCGTGGAACGCCTCGTAGATGAACGCTGCTCACGTCCTTCGCGGCGCCGTGGCCTCGCGATCGGGGCACGCCGCCGTCTCCGGGCGGCCCGGCCGATATCCGGCGGGCCCTCACACTGGGTGATCGGTGCGCGAACTCTCCCGTCGGCGTGTCGCGGCGACCGCGACGGCGACCGGCACCCGCGCCCCCGCCGCGCGCAGGGCCCGCGCGGCCTCCGCGAGCGTCGCCCCGGTGGTGACGACGTCGTCGACCACCACGACCGCTCTCCCCTCCCGCTGGAAGCCCTCCAGAAGGCCGATCCCGCCGGGCGTGACGCGGTAGGCCGCCGCGAGGTTCGCGGCCCTCTGGGACGAGCTCAGCCCCGCCTGGTCGGCGATCCGGCGGCGCTGGGCGAGCACCCCGGCCGCCTCCGCGGGCCAGCCCGCGGCACGCAGGTAGGCGGCGGCGAGCGCGGCCAGCCGGGCCACCGGGTCGTGCCCGCGCCGCCGCAGGGCCGCGCGGGCGCTGGGCACCGGGACGAGGACCACCGGGCGCCCGCCCACCGCGGTGCCGGTCGCCAGCGCCAGCGCCCCGGCCAGCGGGTGGGCCAGGGCCGTGCGGCCGCGCTCCTTGTAGGCGAGGATCGCCCGGCGGGCGGGGCCGGAGTAGACCGTGGCCGACCAGCACTCGGGCAGGCCGGGCGGGGCCGGGTCGGGCGTCCGGCGCGCGGGCTCGCCGCGCAGCTCGGCCGCGCAGCGGGCGCACACGAGCGCGCCGGGCGCGTCGCATCCGGCGCAGCGCGGCGGCAGGACCAGGTCGAGCAGAGCGGTCGTCACAACCGCCAGCGTGCCAGGCGCCACCGACAGAAAACCGCGTCGCCCCAGGTGGCGCGGGTACGACCGGCCCCGCGGGGCGGCGGCGCCGTCCCGGATCGGGCCGATGGGCCGGGCCGGGCGTGCGCGGGGGCCCGGGCGCCTCGGCGTGCACACCGCCCGGGCCCGGCGGCCGGGCCGGGCGTGCGCGGGCCCCGCCAGGCCGGGTGCGGGCTCACCCCAGGGGGAAGGCGGGCAGGGCGGGACCGTCCTGGACGTAGGCGACCGAGCCGTTGTCGTCCTTGACCTGCGGCTCCCACTGCTTGCCGTTCCACTTGATGACCTGGGAGTTGCCGTCGTCGTCCACGGCCCAGGCCAGCAGGGAGGAGTTCAGCGCGGCGATGCTCCGGATCCCGGGGGGCGAGGGGATGGTCTGCTGCGCCTCGGCGATGAGCGAGGCCTCGAACAACTCGGACTTGCCGGTGAGCACGTAGAGGGTCGTGCCGTCCTTCCAGACGATGTCCTCGATGGTCTGCTTCTCGTCGCCGTCCATCACCGGCTGCAGGTTGCCGATGCGGCTGTCGGCCCGCTCCCCGACGATCGTGCCGACCAGGACCCGCTCGCCCGTGCCGTCCTTGACGGCCACCGCGACGTGCACGCCGTCGCGGGCGACCTTGAGCGCGGTGACCTCGACCGTGTCCAGCTCGGGCGCCGCCACCCGGTACTGCCGCCGGTCGTCGGCGTACATCCGCAGCACCACCGAGGACTGCAGGCCGGTGCGGTCCGCCGTCCACAGCGAGTCGTGGCGGTCCCAGGAGGGCTGGACGAGGTCGTTGCCGCTGATCCAATCCTCCCACTGCCCGTCCGGGGTGAGCGCGGCGACGGAGATGCGCTTGCCGTCCTCGGACAGCGCCGCCGCGTGCAGCGGGCCGGACCCGCTGACCGCCGGGGGCGTGGCGGGCGAGCCGGGGTACTCGGTGCCGGCCTTGCCCGGCACCGGGCCGCCGACGTTCTCCCGGCCCAGCACGCGCAGGCCGCCGTCCTGCAGGTAGTACGGCGAGACGTCCGCCGGCGCCATCCACCGGTCGAACTTCACGTACTCCTGGGCGTCGATCAGCAGCGAGGCGTCGGTGTGGTACGGCTCGCCGTTCACCCGCACCTCGAAGCTCGAACCGCTCGCGAGCCTGGAGAGCGTCCCGGCGAGCTGCGCGGACATCGCGGAGACCCGCTCGGCGGGCACCTTCCTGGTGAGGTTCACCACGACGCGGTTGTTCTCGGTGGTGACGTCGATGAGCTCGGTGCCCGGCTCGAAGGCCGTCTCCACCGCACCGCGCAGCGAGCCGCTCGGTCCCGCCAGCAGCCGCTCGACCGTCGTCTTGGCGAGGGTCGAGGCGGGGTCGACCGGCATCTGGACCTGGTCGATCACCAGCCCCTGCCCCTTGGGGCCCAGGAAGTACAGGTCCACCAGGCGGTAGGCCCGGTCGGCGTCGGCCTCCGTCAGCAGCAGCCCGTCGGGGCCCGAGCTGATCCGCCACCCCGCCGGCCCCTTGACGAGGGTGAACAGCTCGGCCAGCGTGCCGCCGCGCGGCCGGTAGCGGCCCTCCCGGTCGATGACCGCCGTCACGGTGCCCTTGAGCGTGACCCTCGCCGCCGTGGCGCCCTCCGGCAGCGGCGACGTCACCGACGGGGCCGGCCGGTAGACCGTCGCGCCGGTCTCCGGCCTCCAGCGCGCGGCGAAGTCGTCGGTGAGGTAGCGGCGGGCGGCCTCGTACTTGCCGTCGCCGATGCTCGCCATCGCGGCGCGGAACCCCGTGACGATCTGCTCGGGCGTCCAGTCGGCGTCCGGCTCCATGGCGATCACCCGCGCGTACGGCGGGTTGAGCGGGTTGCCCTTGCCCGCGTCCTCCACCACCGGGGAACGGCCGGTCGGGACCACCGAGCAGGCCGCCGTCACGCAGGACAGCACGACGCCCAGGGCCGCCGCGCGCACACGCCGCCGGGCCGTCGCCTCAGTCCTCATCGCTCCCCCCGTCCGCCGACGCCGGCGAGAGCACCGGCGTCATCTGCCCCCGCCACGTCCGCCGCATCTCCACCTCCGGCGGCACCAGCGGCAGCGGCGAGCCCCGCAGCTCGGCCCCGGCCGTGCGGGGCAGCGAGAGCCGGAACTGCGACCCCTCGCCCGGCGCGCCCCACGCCTGGAGCCAGCCGCCGTGCAGCATGGCGTCCTCCCGGGAGATGGCCAGGCCCAGGCCGGTGCCGCCGATCGTCCGCGCCCGGGACGGGTCGGCCCGCCAGAACCGGTCGAAGACCATGTTCTCCTCGCCGGGCTTGAGCCCGACCCCGTGGTCCCGCACCGCCACCGCCACCGCGTCGCGGTCGGCGCCGACCGTGACGACGATGTCCTTGCCCTCGCCGTGCTCGATCGCGTTGAACAGCAGGTTCCGCAGGATGCGCTCGACCCGGCGGCTGTCCATCTCGGCCATGCACGGCTCACCGGGCAGCCGCAGGTCGAAGCGGGTGGAGTGGCGCTCGGCCAGCGCCTCGGAGTCGGCGACCGCGCGCAGCACCACGTCCCGGACGTCCACCGAGTCGACGTCGAGCGTCGCCGCGCCCGCGTCGTAGCGGCTGATCTCCAGCAGGTCGGCGAGCATGGACTCGAAGCGCTCCAGCTGGTTCTGCATCAGCTCCGCCGAGCGGGCGACCATCGGGTCGAAGTCCTCGCGGGCGTCGTAGAGCAGGTCGGCGGCCATCCGCACGGTGGTGAGCGGGGTGCGCAGCTCGTGGGAGACGTCGGAGACGAACTGCCGCTGGACCTGCGAGAGCTCCTCCAGCTGGTGGATCTTCAGCGCCAGGTTGGCCGCCATCTCGTTGAAGGAGGCGGCCAGCCGCGCGAGGTCGTCCTCGCCGCGCACCTTGAGCCGCTCGTCCAGCTTCCCCGCGGCCAGGCGCTCGGCGGCCTGCCGCGCCAGCCGTACCGGGATGACCACCTGCCGGGTGACCAGCGAGGCGATCGCGGCGAGCAGGAGCACCAGCCCCGAGCCGACCACGATGAGCATCTGCTGGAGCGAGGCGAGCATCTTCTCCTCCCGGTCCAGCGGGACCAGGTGGTAGATCTCGTAGTCGCCGACGAGCTGCGGCGCGCCGGTGGTGTCCAGCCGGGTGCCGATCACCACTCCGGGGACCGGCTCGGCCCGGTCCGCGTAGTGCAGCGGGACGAACCACGAGGCGTTCTTGCCCGCCTCGTTCTTCAGCACCTCCGCGCGCACCCGGTCCGGCACGCTCTTGGGCTCGATGTTCGTGGTGCCGAAGAACTCCCCGGGCAGCCGCTCGTTGCGGATGATCACCGAGTAGCGGCTCGCCGAGCCCGCCCGCTGGGCCAGCGCCTCGGTCGCCTGGCTGAGCGGGCTGTCCCCGGTGCGCTGGGCCGCCTCCCCCGAGTCGGCGGACTGCTCGGACGCCTCCCTCTCCGGCTGCGTCAGGATGCTGAGGACGGCGTTCCGGTCGGCCTGCGCCTCGCTGATCGCGGCCCGCACCCGCGACTCCAGGACCGACTGCTGGATCTGCTGCATGAGGAAGACGCCCAGCACGGCGACCACCACGATGGAGATGACCATCGTGCTGGTGACCACGCGCAGCTGCAGGGACCGCCAGAAGACGCGGCGCAGCCGGCCGGCGGCGCGCCTGGCGCGCCGCCGGACTCCCCGCGCCACCTGGCGCAGGGTGCGGCGACGCTTCTTCGGGGTGGCCATGTCGGGTTCCGGGGAGGTCGAGGGGAGGAGTCCGGCGGACTCAGGCCGGTCCGGCCTTGTAGCCGACGCCGCGCACCGTCACCACGATCTCCGGGTGCTCCGGGTCCTTCTCGATCTTGGCGCGGAGCCGCTGGACGTGCACGTTGACCAGGCGGGTGTCGGCCGCGTGCCGGTAGCCCCAGACCTGCTCAAGCAGAACCTCGCGGGTGAAGACCTGGCGCGGCTTGCGGGCGAGCGCGACCAGCAGGTCGAACTCCAGCGGGGTGAGGTTGATGGTCTCCTCGCCGCGCTTGACCGAGTGCCCGGCCACGTCGATGGTGATGTCGCCGATCTGCAGGATCTCCGGGGTCGGCTCGTCGGTGCGGCGCAGCCGCGCGCGGACCCGGGCCACCAGCTCCTTGGGCTTGAACGGCTTGACGATGTAGTCGTCGGCGCCGGACTCCAGACCGAGCACCACGTCGATGGTGTCGCTCTTGGCCGTCAGCATGACGATGGGCACGCCGGACTCCGCCCGGATCCTGCGGCACACGTCGATGCCGTCCGCCCCGGGCAGCATCAGGTCGAGCAGCACGAGGTCCGGCCGGGTGTCGCGGAACGCGTCGAGCGCCTTGTCCCCGTCGGACACGAAGGAAGGTTCGAACCCCTCCCCGCGCAGCACGATGCCGAGCATCTCGGCGAGAGCGGCGTCGTCATCGACGACCAGCACGCGTCCTTTCATGGCTCCTCATTCGTTTTACGCAGTCAGGGAGTTTTCAAGGCAAACCACACGATTACTGAAGGTTACCCCTGTCCGGCCACCAGATGACACGCTCCACCAGCCGGACGTCCGGATGCCGAATCTTAGGCGTACACCATGTGGAACACATGGCGTCGCCCCCCCGCCCCGCCGACCGCCTCCCCGTCCCGGCGACTGCGGGCACCGGGTGCGGAGGTGGTCGTGTTCACAGTCTGCGGTAAGCGGCGGCCTCCCGCCATCCCTCCGGCCCCTCACACCGCCTCCCCTCCCCTCCGGCCGTCCCGCCCTCCCCCTCCCCTCCGGCCCCCTCCCCTCCGGCCGTTCCCTCCCCGGAAGGCCCGCAAGGCTCCGCCCCGGCCCCTCGCACCGGCCCCTCGCACCGGGCTCCGGGCCGGAAACCGTGACAGGCTCCCCGAATGCCCCGTCCACCGGCCCGGCGTGCCAGGATTGGGATATGTCAGACGGTCACGGCTCCAGTTCCGAAACGCCATCCGGCTGGGCGTCCAACCAGCCGCCCCCGTACGGCGGTCAGGGTCCGGCGCCGTGGGCCGCCCCCGGCGCCGGCGGCGGCACGCCCCCCGCCGGCCCGCCCCCGCAGGGCCCCGGCGGCCCCTACGGACCGCCCCCGGGCCAGCAGCCCCCCTACGGGGGCCAGCCGTACGCGGGGCAACCGTACGGAGGACAGCAGCCCTACGGCGGGCAGCCCTACGGCGGCTCGCCGTACGGCGGGCAGCCCTACGGCGCGCCCGGCCCCTACGGCTACGGCGCCCCGCCCGCGCTCAAGCCCGGCATCATCCCGCTGCGCCCCCTTGGCCTGGGCGACATCTACAACGGCGCGGTCCAGTTCATCCGGAGCAACCCCAAGGCCACGCTCGGCCTGTCCGCCCTGGTGACCGCGGTGGTCCAGGTCCTCTCCGTGGCCGTCCAGGTCGCCGCGCTGAACACGCTCCTGGAGGACGTCGCCACCGGGGCGGTGGCCGGCGACCCCACGGCGCTCCTGTCCGCCATGGTCCCCTTCTTCCTCGGCACCCTGCTCACGGTCGTGCTGCAGATGCTCGCCATCGTGGTGCTGAGCGGCATGCTGACCAGCGTGCTCGGCCGCTCGGTGTTCGGCGAGTCCATCTCCATCGGGGATGCCTGGCGGCTCACCGGCGGCCGGGTGCTGCCGCTGCTCGGGCTGGCGGTCCTCGAGGTGCTCATGGTCTTCGGCTTCATGATCGCCGCGGTGTTCCTGATCGCCGTGCTCGCCGCGGCCGGGGTGGACGGCGCGGTCGTCGGCCTGCTCGGCGTGCTGCTGTTCGTCGGCGGCGTCGTCGGCGCGGTGTTCCTCTACACCAAGCTCAGCCTGGCCGGGCCGGTGATCGTGCTGGAGCGCGCCGGGGTGTTCGCCTCCATCGGCCGCTCCTTCCGGCTGGTCAAGGGCGACTTCTGGCGGGTGTTCGGCATCCTGCTGCTCACCGCGGTCATCACCGGGCTGGTCGCCGCGGCCGTGAGCGTGCCGTTCTCCATCATCGGTGAGGTGCCCACCTTCACCGGCGGGGTCGAGGACCTCGAGAGCCTCCAGTCGGCGTCCGCGTTCTCCCTCGTGCTCGGCGCGCTGGGCGGCATCGTCGCCGGCACCATCACCAACCCCTTCTCCGCCGGCGTCACCGCCCTGCTCTACGCCGACCGGCGGATGCGCGCCGAGGCGTTCGACCTGGTGCTGCAGACCGCCGCCGCGGACCGCCAGCGCGGCCTCGCCGGCCCGGCGGCCGAGGACCTGTGGCACCCGTCCCACGCCGCGGGCCACTCCCCCTACGGCTCTGTCCACGGCTACGGCCAGCCGCCCTACGGCCCGCCCGGCCAGGACCCCGGGTACGGGCCCGGCGGGCACCCCGGCGGGCAGGGCCCCGGTTACGGGCAGCCGCCCCAGGACCCCGGAGCATGGCCCAGGTGACCGTGACCTCCGACGTCCCGGTCGACATCACCCGGGAGGCGGCCCGGGAGGCGGCCGCCCGGGAGCTGGCCCGCCCGGTCTATCCGAAGGAGTCGTGGTGGGACCGGCTCTCGGACGCCGTCCGGGAGTGGCTGACCGACCTGTTCGACTCCGTCTCCGGCCTGCCCGGCGGGTGGTTCTCCGTCGTGCTGGTGGTGCTCGTCCTGCTCCTGGTCGCCCTGCCCGTGCTGTCCGTGGCGCGCCGGGCGACCCGGACCCGCGCCGGCCGTACCGGCGAGCTGTTCGGGGCCGTGGCCCGCTCGGCGGCCGAGCACCGCGCCGAGGCCGAGCGGCACGCGGCCGGGCAGCGGTGGGCCGAGGCGATCCGGGAGCGACTGCGGGCCATCGCCCGCGACCTGGAGGAGCGCGCCGTCGTCGAGGAGTCGCCCGGCCGCACCGCGGACGAGCTGGCCGCCGAGGCGGGCCGGGCGCTGCCCGGCCTCGCCGGCGAGCTGGCCCGGGCCGCCCGGCTCTTCGACGACGTCACCTACGGCGGCCTGCCCGGCAGCCCCGAGGGCTACCGGAGCATGGCCGAGCTCGACGACCGGCTCCGCGAAACCCGTCCGGCCCTGGCGGGAGGCCCCGCATGAGCATGGACGCACCCGCCCGGACGGGCGCCCCTCCCGGCGCGTCCGCCGCCGGGGCCCCCGGCACGTCCGCCTCCCCGCGCCTGCGGGACCTGTGGTCGCGCTGGCGGGGCCCGCTGGCCGTCCTGGCGGTCCTGATCGTGCTCGCCACGCTCACCGTGCTGGTCACCCGCCCGACCCCCGGCGGCCGCCTCGACCCCGAGGCCACCACCCCGTCCGGCGCGCACGCCCTCGCCCGGCTCCTGCGCGACCAGGGCGTCGACGTCCGGCCCGCGCGCACCGTCGCCGAGGCCCGCGCGCTGACCGGCCCCGACTCGCTGCTGCTGGTGACGCAGAGCCACTTCCTCGCCGACGAGGCGCTCCTGCGCGACCTCGCCGCGCTCCCCGGCGACCGGCTGCTCGTCGAGCCCGTGACGCAGGTGCTCCAGGCCCTGGCCCCCGGCGTCGGCGCCGGGGCGCTGGTGGACGTGGAGTCGCGCGAGCCCGGCTGCGGCCTGTCCGCCGCGGTGCGCGCCGGCAGCGCCAGGACCGGCGGCGTCTCCTACGCCCCGCCCCCCGGTGCGGTCAGCTGCTACGACGGCACCGTGGTCGGCTTCTCCTCCGGCGGCCGGAACGTCATCGTGGTCGGCTCCGGCGAGTTCATGACCAACGAGCGGCTGGTCGAGGACGGCGACGCCGCCCTCGCGATGAACCTGGCCGGGACCCGGCCGTCGGTGACCTGGCTGGCGCCCACGCTGCCCCAGGCGGCCGGCGCCGAGGGGCAGGCGACGCTGGACGAGCTGATCCCGTCCGGCGTGCGCTGGGCCGTGCTGCAGCTCCTCGTGGCCGGTGTGCTGGTCGCGCTCTGGCGGGCCCGCCGGCTCGGCCCGGTGGTCGCCGAGCGGCTCCCGGTCGTCGTGCGCGCCGCCGAGACCGCGGAGGGGCGGGGGCGCCTCTACCGTGCCCGGCGGGCCCGCGACCGGGCGGCGGCGGCCCTGCGCACCGCGGCCCTGGACCGCCTCGTCCCCCGGCTCGGGCTGACCGCCGACGCCACCCCGGCGGAGGTCGTGGCCGCCGTCGCGCTGCGGACCGGGCAGAATGCCCAAGAGGCGGGCGCGGTGCTGTACGGCGCGCCGCCCGCCGACGACGCGGGCCTCATGGCCCTGGCCAGGCACCTGGACACCCTGGAAAGGCAGGTAAGAGACCTGTGACCGAGCACAGCACCTCCGGGGAGGGGACCCTGTGAGCACGCCCGAGCCCCCCTTCCCGCCGTCCGGTGCCCAGCCTCCCGGTGCCCAGCCTCCCGGCCCGCAGCAGCCCGGCCCGCAGCAGCCCGGCCCGCAGCCGTCCGACGCGCCGCCGCCCGGCCCGCAGCAGGTCTGGCCCCCGGCGCCCGCGCCGCAGCAGGCCGCGCCGCCGCCCTCCGGGCCTCCTGTGCCCGTGCCGCCGCCCGGGCCGCCCGGCGGCCGCCCGCAGCCGGGTGGGCCCGGACCGGCCCCGCGGCCGGAGGACGAGCGCGCCCGCGCCGCGCTGGGCCTGCTCCGCGCCGAGGTCGCCAAGGCCGTCGTCGGCCAGGACGCCGTGGTCAGCGGACTGGTGATCGCCCTGCTCTGCCGGGGTCACGTGCTGTTGGAGGGCGTGCCCGGCGTCGCCAAGACGCTGCTGGTGCGGACGCTGTCCGCCGCGCTCTCCCTGGACTTCAAGCGCCTGCAGTTCACCCCGGACCTGATGCCGGGCGACGTGACCGGCTCGCTGGTCTACGACGCGAAGACCTCGGAGTTCGAGTTCCGCGCGGGGCCGGTCTTCACCAACCTGCTGCTCGCCGACGAGATCAACCGGACCCCGCCCAAGACCCAGGCCGCCCTGCTGGAGGCCATGGAGGAGCGGCAGGTGAGCGTCGAGGGCGAGGCCCGCCGACTGCCCGACCCGTTCATCGTGGCCGCCACCCAGAACCCCATCGAGTACGAGGGCACCTACCAGCTGCCCGAGGCCCAGCTCGACCGGTTCCTGCTGAAGCTCACCGTGCCGCTGCCGGGCCGCGAGCAGGAGATCGCGGTGCTGGAGCGGCACGCGCTCGGCTTCGACCCCAGGGACCTGTCCCACATCAAGGCCGTGACCTCGGCCGAGGACCTGGCCGTCGGCCGCGCGGCGGTCGCCCGCGTGCACGTGGGCCCGGAGGTCCTGGGATACGCCGTGGACATCGCCCGCGCCACCCGGCAGTCGCCGGCCCTGCGCATGGGCGTCTCCCCCCGCGGCGCGACCGCGCTGCTGGGCGCCGCCCGGGCGTGGGCCTGGCTCTCCGGCCGCACCTACGTCACCCCGGACGACATCAAGGCGCTGTCCCTGCCCGCGCTCCGGCACCGGATCCAGCTGCGGCCGGAGGCCGAGCTGGAGGGCGCCACCCCCGACGGCGTCCTCGACGGCATCCTCGCCTCCGTCCCCGTCCCCCGCTGATGGCGCTCACCGGACGCACGGGGCTGCTCGCCGCCCTCGGCGCGATCGCCGTACTGGTCGCCCCCCGGCCGGACGCCGCCGCGCTCGGGCTGCTGCTGGTGCTGGCCGCGCTGGTCGTGGTCGACCTGCTGCTCGCCGGGAGCGTGCGCGCCCTGCGGCTGGAGCGCTCGGGCGAGCAGCGGGTACGGCTCGGCGAGTCCGCGCGGGTCACCCTGACCGTGACCAACCCCGGCCCGCGCCGGGTGCGCGGCCTCATCAGGGACGCCTGGCCGCCCAGCGCCGGGGCGCGGCCCCGGCACCAGCGCCTGGACGTCCCGGCCGGGGAGCGCCGCCGGGTGGTCACCACGCTCACCCCGGTCCGGCGGGGCGACCGCGCCTCGGCCGCGGTCACCGTGCGGTCCGTCGGGCCGCTGGGCCTGGCGGCACGGCAGGGGTCGCACGCCGTGCCGGGAACGGTGCGGGTGCTGCCGCCCTTCCTGAGCCGCCGCCACCTGCCCGCCAAGCTCTCCCGGCTGCGGGAGCTCGAGGGCCGCACCCCCGTCATGATCCGTGGTCAGGGCACCGAGTTCGACTCCCTGCGGGAGTACGTCCCCGGTGACGACGTGCGCTCCATCGACTGGCGGGCGACCGCCCGGCGCCACGACGTCGTGGTGCGGACCTGGCGCCCGGAGCGGGACCGGCGCGTGCTGATCGTGCTCGACACCAGCCGCACCTCGGCCGGGCGGGTCGGGGTGGACCCGACCTCCGCCGACCCCTCCGGCTGGCCCCGGCTCGACTGGTCGATGGACGCCGCGCTGCTGCTGGCCGCGCTCGCCGCCCGGGCCGGGGACCGGGTGGACCTCCTCGCCCACGACCGCACCGTCCGCGCCTGGGTGTCCGGAGCCTCGCGCACCGAACTGCTGCCCGCCCTCGTGGACGCCATGGCGCCGCTGGAGCCCGAGCTGGTCGAGGCCGACGCCGAGGGCATGGTCGCGGCGGTCCTCGCCCGGGCCCGGCACCGCTGCCTGGTGGTGCTGCTGACCGACCTCAACCCGGCGGCGCTGGAGGAGGGCCTGCTCCCGGTCCTGCCCCAACTGGCCTCCCGCCACCTGGTCCTGCTCGCCTCGGTCTCCGACCCGCGGGTCGCCGCCATGGCCCGGGGGCGGGACACCGTGGAGGAGGTCTACGACGCCGCCGCCGCCGAGCACCTGCGCAGCGCGCGGCGGCGGATGACGGCGCGGCTGCGGCGGCACGGCGTCGAGGTCGTGGACGCGGTGCCCGAGCGGATCGCCCCCGCCCTCGCCGACGCCTACCTGGCGCTGAAGGCCGCCGGCCGGCTCTGAGCGATCGGTGCCTCTCCAGGGTCGACGCCATCGGCGGGCCGAACAACGTCGAACCGCACTGGACGACAGAGTCATGCACGGCGGTTCTCGGGGGAGGCGCTTGGTGGCTTTCCGCTGATTCTTGAGGCTGGTCCCGCGTTCCCGCAGGAGGGCTGGTCACCGTGAGCGCACAGGAGGGCTGGTCACCGTGACGCGGGGACGGGCCGGTGCTCCGGCCGGCCGTCGCAGTTGCTCTCTGGTGGGTCTTCGCCTCCGGCGGGCGCGCGGGGTTGCGGGCCCTTTTACGCCGGCCTGCGCACCGGCCCGCCCCCGCGCCCTGTGCGGGTGCGTACCCATGCGGACCGTAGTCGCTTTCTTCCGGGCCGCCCACTGTGCTCGCCGGCGCTGAAGCGATCCGTGCGGGACCGCTGCAGGGCGGGCCGCCGCCGCCTTGCGGCCATGCCGTCTGGAAGGAGCTCATGGTTACTCACCGCAGGATGTCCCGCCAGGAGTGGAGAGACCGCTCGCACCCGTGATCAGGGGACCGCTTTCTCCTTGGGGCGAACTCTCTCCTTGGGGCGAACCGGACGCTCATCACCGGAGCCGTGCCCGTGCACCGGGCGCCCGTCAGCTGTCCTCGCCGTCCGCCTCACTGAACAGGTCGTGCACGGTCCGGGCGGTCACCGCGCGGGCCGCCCAGGACTCCAGCCGGGCGAGGTCGGTGCAGGCGGTGATCCGATCACGGATGTCGTCCGGCACGTCCAGGCCGCGGGTGGCCAGCACCAGCAGGACCAGCCGGGCCGCCTCCTCCGCCCTGCCCTTGATCTCGCCTTCCGCCATGCCGCGGCCGTAGTGCTCGCGGGCGAAGGGGCTGTAGACGGGCCAGGCCGTGGACGTCATGATCTCCTCCAAGAGGCACCGCACCTCGGGTGCGGACATGCTGTAGGCGTGTTCATAGTACTGCGGAGCGTCACCTTTGGGCAGTTCGGTGAGACCCGCGGTGAACGCCTCCACCACCTTGCGGTCCCGGCCGTGGACCATGACCGCCATGGCCGCCAGCTCGGGCTGGGCGGCGGCCTGCTGCGGATCAGTGATCACGGGGATGGTGTCCGGCCCCAGCACGCAGGCCCGCAGCCGGTAGCCGGGCAGGCCCGAGTCGATCGGCCGCGCATAGTGCGCGGCGGTCCGGGCGTCGGGACAGACGACCAGGACCGTCACCCCGCAGCCCAGCAGCAGCCAGAGCGCGGCGGCGTAGCGGGCCAGTTGGCGGGGGTCCTTCGACCTGTCCTGCTGGACCTCGACGATGACGGCGTGCGCGGGGTCGGCGGGCGGCCCCATGACGAGGACCAGATCGGCCTCGATGGCGTCGGAGGGCCGAGTGTTGAAGGTGGTGCTCTCCAGCCGGACCAGGGGGGTGGTGGGCAGGTCCTGTCCGAGGAGATCGCGCAGGATCTCCACCGCCAACTGGGGGCGGCCCCGGAAGAGCCGGATGAGCGCATCGTGTCGGGGAGATGGCATGTCGCCCGTTGTGACGTAACGGCAACACGGAGCGATCAGATTTGCGATGAACTGCCACTGCGGCCGGAACACCCGCGAAAGCGCGGTGTCCCTGCGGGACGACACGGAGGGCTGCGGTCAGCGTGTCTCCGTCACACAGCCGGTCGGCGATCCCTTGCGCCTCGCTACCAGTGAGCCTCTGGCCCAGCGGCCTCTCTGCTCCGCCGCCACTCCACCTGGCCGAAGAATCCAACGCCGCTTCCGGCCATACGATTCACGCCCGTTCCACCCCGGCCGCTCACGGAGAGCGGGAACCTGAGGCGGGCCGGGAAGGCAAGCCGTCCATTCTCTCGGGCTCGCTGCTCTCTCCGGCTCACCGCGCGGCCGGCGACCGCCCCGCCTTCTCGGGCGTGGCCGTGAACTCGGCCTCCAGTTCCTCGACGATCCGCCGGGTGAGCGTCCGCAGGCGGGCTCTCCTGGCGGTCAGCTCCTCCGCGAACGCCCGTGCCGTCGGCCCCGTCCAGACCGCCTTCCCGGTGAGGGTCGCATGCGGCGGGTCGAACGCCGCCTCCAGCCGCGCCGCGTGCATGCGCACCCTCTCCAGTGCTCGCAGGAGTTCCTCTTTGCGGGGGTTCGGCACCAGGTCATGCGCGTCGGCGGTCAAATGCCTCACTCTTCCTTCTCCGGAACGGCTTGCGCGGCCTCCCGGACGACGTGAGATCGTGCGCTCAGACGGTCGGACTTGGAGGATATTCAATGTCCCGTTCTCGCCACAGCCTCCCCGTACGGCTCGCCGGGGCGCTCTCGGCGCTCGCCCTGCTGGCGGCCGCCTGCGGTGAACAGGAGCCCACCGCGGCCGAGGCCGGTGAGACGCTGAAGACGCACGTCCTGAGGCTTCTGGACGAAGTGAGCGCTCAGGACGCCCAGGTCACCGATCCCGGAGGCAAGGACATCCCCTGCGGGGACGGCAAGGCAAAACGCACCTTCGCCGCCACGGCACCGGATTCCTCCCGGGAACGGGCGCCCTACGCGCTGAACGCCATCATGGTGAGCGTGCTGGATCAAATCGCCGACTACAACATCGCTGAAAGCTCGGGAACGATAATCCGCATGGCACATGAGTCCACAAGGACAGTGATTGTGCTGGAGTCCGCGAAGGGCCGATACTCCGTACGGGGTGAGACCCAGTGCCTCAGTCGGTCATAAGACTCGATCCCTCATAGTTCATCCCTCGGCTATAAGCATCCCCCTTGGTGCCGTTAAAGGTGTTGGACTGCTGTGCGGCCAGCTCTCCGAGCGAGAGGGGATCACCCTTCCCCATGCCATTGTCGACCAACCACCGGTCGAGGGCCTTCACCCCTGCGGCACCCCGCTTGACGATGTCTTCGAACGCGCGGAGGTCGCCGTCCGAGTCGGCGATGGCGCCGGCCGGAGGCACCTGCGGGGTGAACCCCTGCTCCATGAGGAGCCGCGCCGTCTCGTGACGCCGCCCCAGCGTCTTCGCCTCGTCCGACTCCAGGAGTTCCTTCACCTGCTCCTCCGGTTCCCGGCCGTAGGTGTAGTAGCCGGAAACACCGGTGGACAGGGCGGTCCAGGTCCTGGGGACGGCGGAGAAGGGGGAGAGCAGCCCGACGACCCCCATGACACCGCCCGCCAGGAAGCTCTCGGCGTCCTCCGCGTCCTCGGACCCCTCGTCTCCGGGCTTGAGCACCCGCACGGCGGCCGCCAGTTCGGTGCCCCGGACGTTGCCCAGGGCCGTGAACAGGTTGTCCAGCGGAGGGGTGTCTCCGCTGAGCTTCGCGGCGTTCACCGCCTGCGGAAGAACCCTGTGCACGAATCCGTCCATGCCCGCGTCGAAGCGGAGTCGTGCTTCGGCGTCACCGGCGAAGGTGGTCATGAAGCGGAAGGTGTCCTCGGGACTCAGCCGGAAGGCGCCGCGCAGCCCTGGAGGCGGGGTCCACTCGAACAGGCCGGGAGTGGTCCGCAGGGCACTGTCCTCGGCCATGTCGGCGTCGTTGAGGTTGGCGCCCATGGTGATCTCCGTGGCGTAGGAGCCCGCGATCTCCGCCAGGTGCGGCCGGGTCGCGTCGTTCAACGGCCACTCGTCCGCCGTGGTCATCACGGTGTAGGCGAAGAACGCCGCCTGGCGGCTGTGCTCGCCGTCCTGCTCGTCGTAGGCGCCGGAAGCCGCGGCCAGGAGCCGTCCGAAGGCGTCCGCCACCTCGGGCACCCTTCCCGCCCGCTCGTTGAGCTCCTTCAGGAACGCGGCCAGTTCCGGCCGGCCGTCCCACTTCTCGGGGGATTGCGGGAGCCGCCCGAAGGGCAGGGTGAGGCTCGGCGGAGCGGGGTCGGGTCCGAAACGGGCCGCCGAGCCGATCGCCAGGCGGGCCGCGGCGGGGTTGTTCCCCAGGGCATTGAGCAGTCCCGCCAGGGTCGAACCGCCGATCCGGCTGCCGGAGCGCAGCGCGGGCGCGGCGAGTCCGGCCAGCCACACATCCGGGTAGTCTCCGCGGCTCAGCAGAGCGGCGGCCGCCTCCAGGTCCTCGGCGTCCCCTGCGTTCCCGGTCATCGCCTTCTCCACGGCCTTCATCACCGCGGCGAATCCGGGCACCCTCGCTCCGCCGCCGACCGCGGTGGCGAAGGCCGTACCGGCCACGCGGAGCGCGTCGGGCCGCCCGTCGTCGGGCAGCCGGCGCAGCGCGGCGTTCACCCGGCGGATCCCGGCCCGGCCGAGCGCGGCGAAGAACGCGGCGGTGAAGACGGCGTCGTGCTGGTGCGCCTTCAGCTCCCCGAGCACCGCGGCGATCTCGTCGGAGGCGTACGGTCCGGTGAACCGGAACTCGTCGGGATCGATGGCGGCGAACCGCTTCCCCAGGTCGGTACCCCGGCGCTGCGCCTCGGCGGGGGCGAGCAGCGCCGCCTCCCGGTAGGGCCGCAGGCCCGTGCCGGCCATCCCGGGGATCTCGGATCCGGGAGCAGTGATGGTCTCCACCCGCCGGCGGAGCCGGGGGATCTGCTCCTCGGCCCAGCCGCCGATCTCCCGCACGGCGCCCAGGTCCGGGGCGGACAGCCCGACCGCGGCCAGCTCCCGCCGGATCTGCTCGGCGTGCTCGGCCACCACCTGCCCGGCCCGTTCCAGCTCGGCGATGAACCCGTTCATCAACGACGGATCGATCCCGGCGAACCCCGGCGCGAGCGGCCCGGTCCCCGGCGGCGTGTCCTCCATGCCGCCATCTTCGACGAAGACCGACCCGGATTCGAGGACTTCCCGGCGGACGGCCTCCCGGCACGCGGGGCACCCGCGCTTCACGGAGACGGCCGGCCCTTCATCGGAGGCGCACCTCGGATTCGCGCGGTGCCGCCACGGCGGATGTCTCGTCCCCGGGGTCCTGACGATCTGCGCGCATATGATCCCCGAATGACACTCTTCGAGAGCGCGGACGGCACGCGGCTCGCGTACCGCCGAGCCGGCGACGGACACCCGCTGATCTGCTTCCCCGGCGGTCCCATGCAGTCCTCGGTCTACCTCGGCGACCTGGGCGGGCTGCCCGCGCGCCACCCGCTGGTCCTGCTGGACCCGCGCGGGACCGGAGGGTCCGCCGTCCCGGTGGATCCGGCGGGCTACCGGTGCGACCGGCAGGTCGAGGACGTCGAGGCGCTCCGCCTGCACCTCGGGCTGGACCGCCTCGACCTGGCCGGGCACTCGGCCGGCGCGGCCGTCGCCCTCCTGTACGCCGCCCGGCATCCCGACCGCGTCGGCCGTCTCGTGCTGATCAATCCCAGCCCGCGGGTGGTCGGCTTGGAGATCACCGATCTGGACCGCCGACGGGTCGCGGAACTGCGGCGGGGTGAGCCCTGGTTCCCGGACGCCTTCGCGGCGTTCGAGCGGATCTGGGCGGGCCGCGCCACGGCCGCCGACGCGGAGGCGATCGCACCGTTCACCTACGGCCGGTGGGACGCCGCCGGCCAGGCCCACCACGCCCTCGGAACGGATCAGCGGAACGCGGAGGCGGCAGCCGTCTACTACTCGGCCGGTGCCCCCGATCCGCACGTCGTCAGGGCCGCCCTCGCCCGGCTTCCGGCGCGGGTCCTGCTCGTCGCGGGCGAGTACGACGTCGCCCTCCCTCCGCAGCGCGCCGCCGAGTACGCCGGCCTGTTCCCCGCGTCCGAGCTGGCCGTGCAGCCGGGCGCCGGGCACTTCCCCTGGCTCGACGACCCCCGCCGGTTCGTGGAGACGACGGTCGCGTTCATGAGCTGATCGCGGTGCGGGCGGAAAGGCCGGACCGGCGCGGGCGGCGGACAGGTCGGGAAAGCGGGAGGCGGACAGGCCCGGGAGGAACGTCAGGCTGCCACCGGGCCTCCTCGCGGGGCGTCAGGCCGCCGGGGCGACGTCCGGGGGCCGCTCGACGTCGCCGCTCTCGCCCTCCCGTACGGCCCGGCGGCCGAAGTACACCACGTAGCCGAGGAAGGCCGCCTCGGCGAGCACACCGATGCCGATCCGCGCCCACGTGGGCAGCGGGGAGGGCGTGACCAGCGCCTCGATCAGGCCCGACAGGAACAGCACGGCGACCAGGCCCAGCGCGACGCTCACGATCGCGCGGCCCTGCTCGGCCAGCGCCTGCCCGCGCGGGCGCGGCCCGGGGTCGATCGCGGTCCAGCCCAGCTTCATGCCCGCCCCCGCCGCCAGGAAGACCGCGGTGAGCTCCAGCAGCCCGTGCGGGGTGATCAGGCCGAAGAAGACGTCGCTCTTGCCCGCCGCGGCCATGAGGCCGCCGGTGAGCCCGACGTTGAGCGCGTTCTGCCACAGGACGTACAGGATCGGCACGCCCAGCAGGATCGAGAACGCGATGCACTGCGCCGCCACCCAGGCGTTGTTGATCCACACGTGCGCGGCGAATGAGCCCGCGGGGTTCGCGCTGTAGTAGTCGGCGAAGTCGTGCTCGACGAGCTGCCGGATCTCCTCCGGGGTCCCGATCGCCGCCTGCACCTCGGGGTTGCCCGCCACCCACGCGCCGACGACCACGGCGACCGCCGTGGAGGCGAGCGCGGCCCCCAGCCACCAGCGCCAGGCACGGTAGGCGACGACCGGGAAGGAGACCGTCCAGAACCGGGCGAACTCCCGCCAGGCCGGGGCGTGCGCCCCGGTGACGGCCGAGCGGGCCCGGGCGACCAGGGACGACAGCCGCCCGATCAGCAGCGCGTCGCGCGAGGACGAGCGCACGATGGACAGGTGCGTCGAGACCCGCTCGTAGAGCTCGACCAGCTCGTCGACCTCCGCGCCGTCGAGGGACCGGCGCCGCCGCACCAGCTCGTCCAGGCGGTCCCAGGTCGGCTGGTGCACGGTAACGAAGGCGTCGATGTCCACAGACGGGAGCCTATTCGGCGCAGGAGGCGGGCCGCGACGCGGCGGAGCCGCACGGGACCGCGGGCGGTAGGGTCGAGTCGTGTCCGATCTGGTAACCGGTGACGCCGTCGTCCTGGACGTCTCGCCCGCACAGCTCCCGATCCGGGCCGCCGCCCTCCTGGTCGACCTCGCCGTGCAGGCCGCGACGGTGATCGGCGTCCTGCTCCTGGTCGCGCGCACCGCCACCGTCACGGACGACTCGCTGGCCACGGCGCTCACGATCCTGTTCATCGTGCTGGTCTTCGTGGGATACCCCGTGCTGGCGGAGACGCTGACCCGGGGGCGGAGCCTGGGCAAGCTCGCCCTCGGCCTGCGGGTGGTGAGCGAGGACGGCGGCCCCGTGATGTTCCGCCAGTCGCTCTTCCGCGCCCTGGCCGGCTTCGTCGAGATCTACCTGCTCACCGGCGGCCCGGCCGTCATCAGCTCGCTGCTGTCGGCGAAGGGCAAGCGGCTCGGCGACGTCTTCGCCGGGACGATGGTGATCTCCGAGCGCGGTCCGCGGCGCACCGCGCCGCCTCCGGAGATGCCGCCCCTGCTGGCCGCGTGGGCGGCGAGGATCGAGCTGTCCCGGCTGCCCGAGGATCTGATCCACACCGCCCGGCAGTACCTCGCCCGCCTGCCCGAGCTGTCCCCGGCCGTCCAGCAGGAGATGGGCACGCGCATCGCGGCGCAGACCGCGGCCTTCGTCTCCCCGCCTCCGCCGCCCGGCGTGCCGCCGTACGCCTACCTCTCGGCGGTCCTGGCCGAGCGGCGCCGCCGGCACCTGGAGCGGCTGACGCGGCGGGCGGAGGCCCGGCGGGCCTCCGCCCAGCAGGTCCCGCCGTACGCGGCGCCGCACCTGGCGCCGGTGCACACCGCCGCGCCGTACACCGCCGTTTCCTCCACCGCAGCGCCCGCAGGGCCGCATCCCGCCGTGCCCGGGCCCGCATCCGCAGGACCGCACCCCGCCGCCGTGTCCACGGGGCCGGCGGGCGGCCCGCGCCCGCCGGCCTGACGTCTGCCGGACGCGCACCGAGGGGGCGGCGGGAGTCCGCCGCCCCCTCGGAGGCGATGGGAGGCGGTCAGGGGCGATCGGTCACGGCCGCGGCCGTGAACCGCTCACCGGCCGGTGGTCAGTGGTGCCCGTGCCCGCGGTCGCGGTAGGACTGCTGGGTCTGCGCGTTCAGGATGTCGGACCTGACGCCCTCGGCCGACCTCGTCCGCGGGTCGTTGATCTTCAGGATGTCGAGGCCGAGGTTGAAGTCGCTGCCGTAGATGTGGCCGTTGTAGTAGTAGGCGGACCAGAAGCCGCCGCTCAGCGCCGGAGCGGTGTCGTCGGGGCCGCGCTCGAAGAAGGCGATCTCCCTGGGGTTGGCCGAGTCGGTGAAGTCCACGACCGAGATGCCGCCCTGGTACCAGGCCTGGACCATGATGTCCTTGCCCTTGACCGGGATCAGCGAGCCGTTGTGGGCGACGCAGTTCTCGGTGTCGGCCTGGTGGCGGGCGATCTTGAAGTAGCTCTTGAAGACGAGCTTGCCGTGGACGAGGTCGAAGTAGGCGTTGGCGCCGCGGTTGGGGCCGATGGCCTCGTTGCAGGTGGCCTGGGTGCCGCCGCCGAGCTCGTCGGTGAAGACGACCTTGGTGCCCGCGTTGTTGAAGGTCGCCGAGTGCCAGAAGGCGAAGTTCTCGTCGTCGCGGACCGTCTGGGTGACCTTGGGGTTCACCGGGTCGGAGATGTCCATCAGGATGCCTTCGCCCATGCAGGCTCCGGCGGCGATGTCCTTCTCCGGGTAGGCCGTGATGTCGTGGCAGCCGGTGGTGGCCGACGTGCGCTCCGGGTACGGCAGGTTCTCACCGGGGTTGCCGCCGTCGGGGAAGAGGTTCGGCGTGGCGACGACCGCGGCCTCGGCCGGCCTGTGCAGCGGCACCTTGATGATCGAGATCAGGTCGTGCGGCGGCTGGCAGTCCGGGAAGCTGGCCGAGGGGCTGTAGGAGGAGACGTAGACGTAGACGTTCCGCCGGTCGCGGCCCTTGCCCGGCACCAGGGTCAGCGTGTGCGAGCCGCAGTTGGTCTCGACCGCCTTGATGTACTTGGGGTTCCGCTTGTCGCTGATGTCGAAGATCCGGATGCCCTCCCAGGACTCCTTCACCGACGCCGGCTGGCCGGTGCTGTTGCAGGAGTCGTCGCTGCGGGAGGAGTCGACCGCGCCGAAGAGCAGGTTCCCGTAGACCGACACGTCCATCTGCCCGCCGGGGCAGACGACCGAGCTGACCAGGGACGCCTTCTTCGGCTTGCGGATGTCGTAGATGGAGAAGCCGCTGTAGTTGCCGACGTAGGCGTAGTCGCCCTGGAAGGCCATGTCGGTGTGGATGTCCGTCAGCTCCGCCGGCTTCGGCACGTTGAGGACGTGCTCGATGTTGGAGCTCTTGACGATCTCGCCGGGCGCCGGGATGTCGGCCGCCTGGGCGGGCACCGTGGACAGCGCGGTCAGCGCGGCGACCCCGGTCGCGATCAGGAGGCGCCGGGTGAGGCGTCTTCCGTAGGGGGTGAACACTCGTGAACCTCCTTGCCACGCTCCCCATAAGGGGCGCATAAATGACTGAATCGTTCATCCCGAACGGTCGGCCGTACAAGGTGTCACAGTGTCAGTAGATATTTCCGACTTGCCGTCTTTACTGGTGAGCCGGAGCGCGACTAGAGTCTTCCGCCACGAGCCCATTCCGAGAGGAGAACGGGTGCGCGCCGCGCTCGCCCTTCTGGCCGCCCTGACCCTTTCCCTCACCGCCTGCAGCGGCGACGAGCCGTCCGAGCCGCGCGCGGCCGGCCCGACCGCCCCGGTCATCGTGCCCGGCAGACCCGGCGAGGCCGCCCGGACGGTCGGCCCGGACGAGGCCGCCACGCTCGTGCCCTCCCCGACCGCCAACGCCGCGGACGTGACGTACGTCCAGGACATGATCGTCCACCACCGGCAGGCGATCGACATGGCGGCGCTGGCCCCGGCCCGCGCCCGCTCGGCCACGCTGAAGGGCCTGGCCTCGCGCATCGAGGACGCCCAGAAGCCGGAGATCCAGTTCATGACCTCCTGGCTCCAGCAGCAGGGGCAGCGGGTCCCCGACCACCACGCCCGCCACGACGGCATGCCGGGCATGGCCACGCCGGAGCAGCTGGAGGCCCTGAAGGCCGCCTCCGGCGAGGAGTTCGACCGGCTCTTCCTCCAGCTCATGATCGCCCACCACCAGGGCGCGCTCACGATGTCCGAGCAGGTGCTGACCGGCGGGTCGCACATCAGGATCGAGGAGCTCGCCACCGACGTGATCGCGACCCAGAGCGCGGAGATCCGCCGCATGCGGGAGCTGCAGGCCGGGTGACGGCCCCGGCGGGACGAGCGCCCGCCCCTCCGCGCCACCCCCGCCCCGGCCGGCGGGCCCACGCCTGTCCGCACGGCCCACGCGCGCGTTCCCGGGACCTGGCCGCGCCCGTTGCCGGGCCGTGGCCCGCGCGCCCCGGCCGGTCCCGCGGCGGGCACGGCTACGAGCCGCTCCGCCAGGAGTGCAGGTACCGCTCCTGCTCGGCCGTCAGCTCGTCCACCTCGATGCCCGCTGCGGCCAGCTTGAGCCGCGCGACCTCCACGTCGACCTCCTCGGGCACGTCGTAGACGCCGGGCGCCAGCAGCGCGTGCTCCCGGACCAGCCAGGCGAGCGCGAGCGCCTGCGCGGAGAAGGACATGTCCATGACGGCCGCCGGATGCCCCTCCGCGGCCGTGAGGTTGACCAGGCGGCCCTCGGCGAGCAGCAGCAGGCGGCGGCCGTCGGCGAGGACGTACTCGTCGGTGTTCGCCCGCACCCCCCGGTGTACGGCCTGCGCCAGCTCGTCCAGGGCCCGCACGTCGATCTCGACGTCGAAGTGGCCCGCGTTGGCCAGGATCGCGCCGTCCTTCATCACGGCCAGGTGCTCGCCCCTGATCACGTCGCGGTTCCCGGTGACCGTGACGAACACGTCCCCCTCCCGCGCCGCGGCGGCCATCGGCCGCACCTCGTAGCCCTGCAGCGAGGCGTCCAGCGCCTTGACCGGGTCGATCTCGGTGACCACCACCCGCGCGCCGAGGCCCCGGGCCCGCTCGGCCACGCCCCGGCCGCAGTAGCCGAAGCCGGCGACCACCACGGTCTTGCCCGCCAGCAGGGTGTTGGTGGCCCGCATGATGCCGTCGACGGTGGACTGGCCGGTGCCGTACCGGTTGTCGAACATCCGCTTGGTCCGGGTGTCGTTGACCGCGACCACCGGGAAGCGCAGAGCCGCCTCCGCGGTCATCTGCCGCAGGCGGATGATCCCGGTCGTGGTCTCCTCGCAGCCGCCGCGGACCCCGTCGAGCAGCTCGGTCCGCTCGGTGTGCAGGGTGTTCACCAGGTCGCAGCCGTCGTCGAGGACGAGCCCGGGGGCGATGTCGAGCGCCCGGTGGATGTGCCGGTAGTAGGTCTCCCGGTCCACCCCGGCCCGCGCGTGGACCGCGATGCCGTACTCGCCCAGCGCCTGCGCGACGTCGTCCTGGGTGGACAGCGGGTTGGAGGCGGCCAGCGCGATCTCGGCGCCGCCGGCCCGCAGCGCCCCCACCAGCACCGCGGTCTCGGCGGTGACGTGCAGGCACGCGGCGATCCGCCAGCCCTCCAGCGGGCGCTCCGCCGCGAAGCGCTCCCCGAGCGCGGTCAGCACCGGCATCGCCCGCGCCGCCCAGCCGATCCGCCGCTCCCCGGCCTCCGCCAGCGCCCTGTCCACGTCACTCTCCCCTGGTAGCCCGAGGGCCCCCGCGACCGTCGCGGGGGCCCGGATGGAGCCGTCCTCGTGGCCCGCGGCGCGGACCGCGAGGGGTCTAGTAGCGGTAGTGGTCGGGCTTGTAGGGGCCCTCGACCGGCACGCCGATGTAGTCGGCCTGGGCCTTGGTCAGCTGGGTGAGCTTGACGCCCAGGGCGTCGAGGTGGAGGCGGGCGACCTTCTCGTCGAGGTGCTTGGGCAGCACGTAGACGCCGATCGGGTACTCCTCGGTCTTGGTGAAGAGCTCGATCTGGGCGATCACCTGGTTGGTGAACGAGTTGGACATGACGAACGAGGGGTGGCCGGTGGCGCAGCCCAGGTTCATCAGGCGGCCCTCGGCGAGCACGATGATGGAGTGGCCGTCGGGGAAGGTCCAGGTGTGGACCTGCGGCTTGACCTCCTGCTTCACGATGCCGGGGATCTTCGCCAGCCCGGCCATGTCGATCTCGTTGTCGAAGTGGCCGATGTTGGAGACGATCGCGTTGTGCTTCATCCGGGCCATGTGCTCGGCCGTGATGATGTTGAAGTTGCCGGTCGTGGTGACGAAGATGTCGGCGGTCTCGACGACGTCCTCCAGCACGGTGACCTGGAAGCCGTCCATGGCCGCCTGGAGCGCGCAGATCGGGTCGATCTCGGTGACGATCACGCGGGCGCCCTGGCCGCGCAGCGCGTCGGCGCAGCCCTTGCCGACGTCGCCGTAGCCGCAGACGACCGCGACCTTGCCGCCGATCAGCACGTCGGTGGCGCGGTTGAGGCCGTCGATGACGGAGTGGCGGCAGCCGTACTTGTTGTCGAACTTCGACTTGGTCACCGAGTCGTTGACGTTGATCGCCGGGAAGAGCAGCGTGCCGGCCTTGTACATCTCGTAGAGGCGGTGGACGCCGGTGGTCGTCTCCTCGGTGACGCCCTTGATCCGCGAGGCGATCGTGGTCCACTTCTTCTCGTCGGAGACGGTGCGGCGGAGCAGATCAAGGATGATCTTCCACTCCTCCGGGTCGTCCTCGGCGGCGCTGGGCACGGCACCCGCCTTCTCGTACTCGGCGCCCTTGTGCACGAGCAGGGTGGCGTCGCCGCCGTCGTCGAGGATCATGTTGGGGCCGTCGCCGCCGGGCCAGGTGAGGGCCTGCTCGGTGCACCACCAGTACTCCTCCAGGGTCTCGCCCTTCCAGGCGAAGACCGGAACGCCCTTGGGGTCGTCGACGGTGCCGTCGGGGCCGACGACGACGGCCGCGGCGGCGTGGTCCTGGGTGGAGAAGATGTTGCAGCTGACCCAGCGGACCTCGGCGCCGAGCGCGACCAGCGTCTCGATGAGCACGGCGGTCTGGATGGTCATGTGCAGCGAGCCCATGATCTTGGCGCCGGCCAGCGGCTTGCTCTGGGCGTACTCCTTGCGGACGGCCATCAGACCGGGCATCTCGTGCTCGGCGAGCTGGATCTCCCTGCGCCCGAAGGCGGCGAGGGAGAGGTCGGCGACCTTGAAGTCCATGTGCTGTTTACCCCTCTGCGGATAGTCGACGCCTGCGAGTGTAGACGCGCCCGCTCACCGGATGCACACCGTCCGGCCCGAAACTGACATAAGATTGTCAAGATGCGAATCACCGAGGCCGCCCGGCGACTGGGCATGTCCCCCCGGATGCTCCGCTACCGCGAGGCGCTGGGCCTGCTCCCGCCGGTCAGGGAGCGGGGCGCGCACCGGCGCTTCGGCCCGGAGGAGCTGTCCGCCGTGGCGCAGGGCGTGGAGCTGGAGAAGCGGTTCGACGTCTCCCCGGGCGAGCTGGCCTTCGCGCTGCGGGTGCTGGCCGAGCCCGCCGTGGCGCAGGCCGTACGGGAGTTCGGGCTGCGGATCGGACGGCTGCAGGCCCCGCGCCGGGCCCTGGACTTCGAGAAGGAGAAGGCCCTGCGCCTGCTGCAAGGTCGCTCCTGAGATTGACGACACGCGGCACGCCGGCCGGAAGAATCGCCCACCATGGACATCACCGCCAAACTGGTCAGAGCGGAGGAACGGGTGGCCGCCTTCGACGTCAGGCGGGCCCTGGCCTCACCGCTCGCCGATCTCGCCGCGGCCGGCGCCCTCGCCTTGCTCGCGTTCCTGGAGGTCGCACGCGAGGGGATCCTGCCCACCGGGGCCGCCCTGCTGGCCACCGCCCCCCTGGCGATCCGCCGCTCCCAGCCGTGGCTCGCCGTCATCCTCACCTTCTTCGGCGCCGTGGGACTGGCGCTCACCGGGACGCTGTTCCCGCCCCCGATCTCGATCGGCCTGTCGGGGCTGCTCTCCTTCTACACGGTCCTCCGCGTGCTCCGCCGTCCTGCCGCGTGGGCGCTCACGGCCTGCGTCGGCGGGCTGCTCGCCGCCGTGGGGGTCCTCGGCCCCCTCTCCTCCCTGCCCGCCCCCTTCTCCGGGTACTCCCCGCTCGGCGGCGACGCCCTCCTCCTCTTCACGGCCCTGCTGGGCGCGGTGCTCGCCACCGCGCTCCTGTCCGACGTACGGCGCAGCCGCACGGAGATCGAGGAGGTCCGGGCCGACGGCCTGGAGGCCCTGCGGGAGCAGGCGGCGGTGCAGGCGGCCGCCGCCGAGCGGGCCAGGATCGCCCGGGAGATGCACGACATCGTGGCCCACTCGATCTCCATGGTGGCCGTCCAGGCCGAGACCGCCCCCTACACGATCCCCGACCTCGACGACCGGGCGAAGCAGGAGTTCGCGGAGATCGCCTCGAGCGCCCGCAACACGCTCACCGAGATGCGCCGCCTGCTCGGCGTGCTGCGCGCCGACGTCCCCACCGGGCCGGAGACCGCGCCCCAGCCGGGGCTGCAGCGCCTGCCCGAGCTGATCGGGCAGCACGGCGGCGAGGTGGACCTGGACGTGGTCGGGGAGCCTGTCCCGCTCCCGCAGGCGGTGGACGTCTCCGCCTACCGGATCGTCCAGGAGGCGCTGACCAACGCCCGCGTGCACGCGCCGGGCGCGCGGGTCTCGATCGAGATCGCCTACCGCCCCGCCCTGCTGGCGCTGCGGATCGCCGACGACGGTCCCGGCCCCGCAGCCGAGGACTCCGGCGGGCACGGACTGGTCGGCATGCGCGAGCGCGCCCTGGCGCTCGGCGGCTGGTTCACCGCCGGCGCCGGCCCGAACGGCGGCTTCCTGATCCGGATCGGGCTCCCGCTGGAATGACCGCCTCCCCCTCCTCCCGGCACCGGGACGGGCCCCCGGCGGACACCGCGACCGCCCCTGGGGCGGATCCCGCCCCGCACGCCCGCAGCGGCCCGGTCCGGGTGCTCGTCGCCGACGACCAGCCGGTCGTGCTGCGGGGCTTCACCGCGGTGCTCGACGCCCAGCCCGACCTCGCCGTGGTGGGCGCCGCGGGCGACGGCGCGGAGGCCGTACGGCTGGCGCGGGAGACCCGCCCGGACGTCGTCCTGCTCGACATCCGGATGCCGAAGATGGACGGCATCGAGGCGGCCCGCCGGATCCTGGCGGACGGACCGGCAAGGATCATCATGATCACCACGTTCGACCTGGACGACTACGTGTACGACGCGCTCACCGCGGGGGCGAGCGGGTTCCTGCTCAAGGACGTCCGGGCGAACGATCTGGCCGAGGCGGTCCGCACGGTGGCCAGGGGCGACGCCCTGCTCGCTCCGAAGATCACCCGGCGGCTGATCGCGGAGTTCTCCCGGCAGCGGCGGCGGCAGCGGCCGGAAAGCGGCCCGGGACCGCTCGGAGCCGGACCGGGACCGCTCACCCCGCGCGAGACCGAGGTGCTCCGCCTGATCGCCCGGGGCCTGTCCAACGCCGAGATCGCCGCCGCCCTCGTGGTCACCGAGCACACCGTGAAGACCCACGTCGCCCGGCTGCTCGCCAAGCTCGGCCTGCGCGACCGCACCCAGGCCGTGATCCACGCCTACGAGACGGGCCTCGTCTCACCGGGCCGCTGAGGGGCGCACCGGACGGCCGCGGGAACGAGAACGGACGCCGTGCCGCCCGCCTCCGGAAGGGGTCCGGAAGACGGGGGCGCGGCGTCCGCGTGCCGGGGGAAGGGGCGGGTCAGGCGGAGGGGCCGCCGGCCGCGGCGTCCGCCCGGTACAGGTCGGGCTCCAGGTAGATGACCCGCGCCTCCGGGACGGCGGCGCGCACGCGCTTCTCGGCCTCGTCGATGCCCTTGGCGATCTCGGAGGCCGTGTCGTCGTTCTCCACCGCGATCTTGGCGGCGACCAGGATCTCCTCCGGGCCCAGGTGGAGGGTGCGCATGTGGATGATCCGGCTCACCTCGGGGGTGCTCTCCAGGGCGTCGGCGATGCGGGCCTCGACCTCGGGGCCGGCGCCCTCGCCGATCAGCAGCGACTTGGTCTCGAACGCCAGGATGACCGCGATGACCGCGAGCAGGGCGCCGATCATGAGGGTGCCGATGGCGTCCCAGACCGGGTCACCGGTCACCACGGCCATCGTCACGCCGAAGAGCGCGAAGATCAGGCCGAGCAGCGCGCCCAGGTCCTCCAGGACGATGACCGGCAGCTCGGGAGACTTCGAGCGGCGGATGAACGCCCACCAGGACTGGTTCCCGCGGACCGCGTTCGACTCCTTGATCGCGGTACGGAAGGAGAACGCCTCGGCGATGATCGCGAAGATCAGCACGCCGAAGGCCCACTGCGGGGACTCGAGCGGCTCGTGCGCGCTGAGCTTGTGCCAGCCCTCGTAGAGCGAGAACAGCGCGCCGATGGTGAACAGCACCACCGCCACCACGAAGGCGTAGAAGTAGCGCTCCCGGCCGTAGCCGAAGGGGTGCTCCGGCGTGCGCGCCCTGGCCGCCCGCTTCCCGCCGACCAGCAGCAGCGCCTGGTTGCCCGAGTCGGCCACCGAGTGGATGCCCTCCGCGAGCATGGCCGAGGAGCCGGTGAACGCGAACGCCACGAACTTGGCCGCCGCGATGGACAGGTTGGCGGCCAACGCCGCAATGATCGCCTTTGTACCGCCGCCCGCACTCACGGCAGCCTCCACTCACATATCAGGAAAAAATGCCAGCCAATCCTATTGGGAGATTCTCGCCTTCAACTCCGTGATCACGGATACCGGGGTCGGATCGATGCCGTATCCCAGTGCCAGATAGGTGCTCGCGTAATCGCCCAGCCCGATCAGGGAGGCCAGCCGCTCCAGCGGATGTCCGCCCTCCGCGACGATCTCGGTGACCGGCACGTTCCGGTCCTGCGCCAGCCGGAGCGCCACCTCGCGCCGCCGCGCCACCTGCGGATGCTCCTCGGTGTCGCGGAGCACGACCAGCCGGAGCGAGCGCCCGGCCTCGTCGGCGAAGATGTCGCGCTCGGCGAGCGGGCCGTCGAGAGCCATCACCTGGTTGTGGCCCGCCTCCGGGAGCTCGCCCCAGATCGCCGGGTACTTGCCGTTCTCGTTGAGCTGGCAGGCCCACCGGTGGGCCGCCACCGCGGCCAGCGGAGAGGAGCCCCAGATCATCGGCACCGTCTCGGCCAGCGCCATGGCCGCCGACTTGCCCGGGTTGATGAACGACTCGCTCGCCGGGCGGCAGCGGTGCGCGATCTCCTCCAACCGCCCCGCCACCGCCTCGAAGACCTCCTCGTCCACCCGGACCAGGCCCAGCTCGGCCGCGGCGACGACCGGCGGGACCGAGAGCGCCCAGACGCCGGAGCGGGGCTGCCCGCCCACGGTGACGGGCACGAACGGCGCCCTGGCCTGCCTGGCGACCGCCTCCAGCGGCGAGGAGGGACCGCCCACCGCGAGCAGGCGGCACCCGCGGCGCACCGCCTCGGTCGCCACCGCGAGCGTCTCCTCGGTGGCCCCCGAGCACGACACCGCGATGACCAGGTCCGTCGGGCCGATCCAGCCGGGCAGCCGGTGGGAGCGCACGGTCACGATCGGCAGCGGCGCGCCGTACCCGCAGACCGCGGCGAGGACGTCACCGGCGATGCCCGACCCGCCCATCCCCGCGACCGCGATGGCCCGCGGGCGGCCGTCACCGGCCAGCGCGGCCACCCCGGCCTCGCGGGCGGCGCGGTAGGCGGTCCGCACCTGAGCCGCGGAGGAGGCCACCGCGCGCAGCATGCCCGCCGGATCCGCCTCCTCCAGCCGTCCGGGGTCGTCGAGCCGGGCGGCGTCCCAGCTCACGGCTTCCGCGCCTCGTCCACCAGGAGCACGGGGATGTCGTCACGGACGGGGTAGACCAGCCCGCAGCCGGCGGAGGTGCAGGACAGCTCGTCCGACTCCGGCTCGGCCCGCAGCGGGGACTTGCAGTTCGGGCAGGCCAGGATCTCCAGCAGCCAGTCGTCGATCTTCACGCTTCAGCTCCTCACGACAGCCAGGACTTCGTCCCTGATCGCTGCCATCTGCATCTCGTCGGCCGCCTCGGCGTTCAGCCGGAGCAGCGGCTCGGTGTTGGACGGACGAAGATTGAACCACCATCCGGGACCGGACACGGTCAGGCCGTCCAGTTCGTCGAAGGTGACGCCGTCGCGGCCCGCGAAGGCCGCGCGGACGCGCTCGGCCGCGGCGGCCTGGTCGGCGACGGTGCTGTTGATCTCCCCGGAGGCGGCGTATCGGGTGTAGGCCGCCAGCATCTCCGACAGCGGCCGGTCCTGCCCGCCCAGCGCGGCCAGCACGTGCAGCGCGGCCAGCATGCCGGAGTCGGCGAACCAGAAGTCCCTGAAGTAGTAGTGGGCGGAGTGCTCGCCGCCGAAGACCGCCCCGGTCCGGGCCATCTCGGCCTTGATGAAGGAGTGCCCCACCCGGGTGCGGACCGGCCGGCCGCCGTGCTCGGCGACGATCTCGGGCACGCTCCGCGAGGTGATCAGATTGTGGATGATCACGGAGCCGGGGTGCTTGGCCAGCTCGCGCGCGGCGACCAGCCCGGTGATCGTGGACGGGGAGACCGACTCCCCGCGCTCGTCCACCACCCAGCAGCGGTCGGCGTCGCCGTCGAAGGCCAGGCCGATGTCGGCGCCGGTCTCCAGCACGGCCTTCTGCAGGTCGCGGAGGTTCTCCGGCTCGATCGGGTTGGCCTCGTGGTTGGGGAAGGTCCCGTCCAGCTCGAAGTAGAGGGGGACCAGCTCGATCGGCGCCCCGGCCCGGCGGCCGAGCACCTCCGGGACCGTGTGCCCCGCCATGCCGTTGCCCGCGTCGACGACCACCTTCAGCGGCCGGACGCCGGACAGGTCCACCAGCGTCAGCAGGTGCCGGGCGTAGCCCTCCAGCAGGTCGTCGCGGACCACCCGCCCGGCGCCGCCGCCCCCGGGGCCGCCGGCCGCGAGGATCTTCGCGGCCCGGTCGCGGATCTCGGTCAGGCCGGTCTCGCCGCCGATCGGCACGGCGCCCGCCCGGCACATCTTCATGCCGTTGTAGCGGGCGGGGTTGTGGCTGGCGGTGAACATGACACCGGGCAGCCCCAGGTGGCCGCTGGCGTAGTAGAGCAGGTCGGTGGAGCCCAGGCCCGCGTGGACCACGTCGGCGCCCCGCGCGACCGCCCCCCGGGCGAACGCCCCGGCCAGCGGCTCGGACGAGGTGCGCATGTCGTGGGCCACGACGAGTCTCCCGGCCCCGGTCACCTCCACGAACGCGGCCCCGACCGCCTCCGCGGTCTCCTCGTCGAACTCGTCCGGCACGACACCGCGCACGTCGTACGCCTTGAAGATCTTGGCGAGGTCGCCCACTCCAGCTCCGCCCCTTGTGTGATGTCTGCTGGTCCCCAGCCTAGGGGGTCTGCGGCCCTCCGGCCCGGCGATCCACGCCCGGCGCTCAGCGGTCGCGCTGCGGCTGCGCGGAGCGGAGCACTCTCAGGTGGCCGCGCCGCCCGACCTCGACCCCCTGACCCACGGGCTCGCCGCCGCCCGGGGCGGGCCGGGCGGCCTCGCGCACCGCGTTGGCGAGGGCCTCCAAGTCGTCCGTACTGGGCGGTGCCCCGTCGGTGGGAAGGCGGACGACCTCCCAGCCGCGTGGCGCGGTCAGGCGCTCGGCGTGCTCGGCGCACAGGTCGTAACAGTGCGGCTCCGCGTACGTGGCCAAGGGTCCGAGGACGGCGGTCGAATCGGCGTAGACGTACGTGAGCGTGAAAACGGCAGGCTGACTGCACGCGGTGCGGGAACAGCGGCGGACGGGGCTCACGGTGGGACCGTATCCGGTAAGCGTCCGAGGCGCCACTATCTGAGCGCTCTTAACGAGCGTGTCGCCACAATTCGGACACCTGTCGCGGCTTTTGCCCAGGTGTACGGCCCGCCACCCCCGCGCCGCCTCCGACGGCCTCCGTGTCCCCCTCTCGCCGCCTCCGGCGACCCCGCGTATCCCCGTGCCGCACCGCCCCGCCCCCGCCCGCCGGGCGCCCCGGGGCCGCCCGGCGGCGCCTCGCGGCCTCTCGACCCGCCCGTCTAAGCTTGGCCCGTGAGTTCGGCACCGGGAACACCCCGTCCTCCGCGCAGGCGCGACCGGCACGGCCGGGGCATGCGCGGCCCGCTGGCGCCCTCACACGTGCCGATCGCCAAGTCCCGCAGCGAGCGCTTCGACGACCTCGTGCTGGACGCCGTGGACCGGCTCAGGCCCCGCTGGAGCAAGCAGCTGGCGGCCATGGAGTTCGCGGTCGAGGACGTGCCGCCCGCCCGCGAGCTGGGTGACGGCCCCGGCCTGCTGACCGGCGAGCCGGTCCCGTTCGGCCGGGTCGAGCCCGCCGCCGCCGACCGCCCCGCCGTCGTCGTCATCTACCGCCGCCCGCTGGAGGCCAGGGCCCGCGACCGCGACCAGCTCGGCGCGATGGTCCACGACACCGTGGTGGAGCAGGTCGCCGGGCTGCTCGGCCTGTCCCCCGAGTCCGTCGACCCCGGCTACGACGGCCGCGACTGACCCGGCCCCGCTCCGGGCCGCGCACAGCGGGCCCCGCCCCCGCTCCGGGCCTCGGGCCCCGCCCCGCTCGGCTCCGCCCCGTCCCGGGAAGGCACGGACCGCACCCCGGCCGCTCAGGGCAGGACCGTCGCCACCGACTCCTCGATCGGCGGGATCACCGCCCACATCCGGGCGGTCGCCAGCGGCTGGACGGTCAGCGCGAGCCCGTCCTTCAGGCGCTCGTCCATCACCCGCCCGCCGTACACCGGGCCGGATCCCGGCAGCGGCTGCACCACCACCGCGAAGGCGCCGTCCACGTCCGGCAGTTCGACCTCCTTGACGCGCGCGGCCGCGACGCCCACCTCGAACGGCTCGGGCGCCTCGCCCTCGCGCGGCAGCACCTGGACGCTGACCTTGCCCGCCGTCTCCGGCGCGGCCAGCAGCAGCCGGGAGCCCTTCTTCTTCCCGGTGCGGTTGTCCGCCACCACGCTGCCCAGGTCGATCGGGCCCGCCCCGGCGGTGAAGGCCACGTCGGGCCGCTTCCCCGTCCCGGTGGCGGCCAGCCCGGCCACGATCGGCGTCTCCGAGGTGAGCACGAGCGCGGCGGGCTGGCCGCCGATGCCGCTCGACAGGTCCACCGCGGTGACGGACCCCGCGGGCACCTCGACCAGTTCGCGGTCCTTGAGCGCGTAGGTCCCGTCGGAGGTCAGGGCCCTGACCTCGACCAGGGTGCCGGTCTCGGCGGGGGAGGCCACCAGCAGCTCGCGCCGCCCGCCGCCGCCGGGCACGCCCGGCACCACGACACGGGTGGCCGGCGGGGCCGCGGCGGGCAGCCAGTCGACGCCCTCGCCGCCCTCCATGACCGCCCGGGCCGCGGCGGCGACCCTGCCGGAGACGGTGCGCACCTCGACCGCCATGACGAGCGGCGAGGGCGCCAGGTCCCGCATGTCGACCGTACGGCTCTCGCCCGGCCCGAGGGTGAGGGTTCCGCCGGTGTCGGCGACCACCGGGCCCTCCCCGGAGTAGACGAGGATCTCGACGACGGCCCGGGCGAGATCGGCGTTGGCCAGGTGCAGCGTGACGTCGGCCGCGGCCGGGCCCGGGCCGACCAGCCAGGTGCTCGCGGCCGGTTCCACGCACCGCGCCCCGGCCAGGCCCCGCTGCCCGCCGGACGTCTCCCGGCGCGTCTGGGCCGCCTCCAGGCCCGCCGCGCTGCTCCCGGTGGCGGTGACCGTGACGGGACCGCTCCCGTCGGGGGCCTCGCGATGCCAGAGCCGTCCCGGCGTGTTCAGGGTGTCCAGCACCCTGCCCTCGGCACCCCCGGCGTCCTTCCCGTCCTTCCCGCCGGCCGCCGCGGTGATCGTGGCCGTTCCGGGGCCCTCGCCCTCCGGCGGGGTGACGACGCCGACATCCGCCCCGGCGGGGGCGGGGCAGACCACGGTCACCGAGGAGACGGGCACCTTCCGGGGCTCGGGGGCGGCCCGCGCCGCCCGGTCGGGCCGGGTCGCGGTGCCCACGCCGTACAGCGCGAGCAGCGCCACGAGGACCAGGACGAGGAGGCCGAAGCGGTTCTCGATCAGGGACTTCACCGGGCCACCGGCTCCCTCTCCGTGTCGGGCGCGTCCTGCGGCACGCCGTCCGCGGCGCCGTCGGCCCGCGAACCCGGCGCGGCCAGGACCGCCACCACCAGCACCAGCAGCGCCTGCACCCACAGCCAGCGGGCGTGCCAGGGATCGCCCTCGGGGGCGGGGGGCGGCCCGACCGGCTGGGTCAGCCGCCACACGCCGAGGTCCCGGGACAGGCTCATCCTGGCCAGCGCGGGCTGGGAGTCGAGGGCCCGGCTGATCTCCTCGCCGACCGGGCTGGCCACCACCACGAACCGCACGCCGTGCGCGGCCAGCACCCGGGCCTCGTCGCCGCCCCGGCCGGAGACCAGCCCGGCCGCGGCCACGGCGACCAGGTCGCGCGGCCCCTCCGGCGAGGGGATGTCGGCCTCGCCGATCAGCGGCATGCGGCCGCTCAGCACGGTGAAGGTCAGGCCGTCGGCGCGGGAGCGCAGCAGCAGCGTCCGCTCGCCGTTCCGGGAGGCGGAGGCGACCAGCGCGGGTACGGCGTCGCGGGCGTTGCCGCTGATCGGCCCGGGGGTGCCGCGGGCGACCCACAGGCCCGCCGCGAGCAGCGGGGTGGAGAACGCGACCGCCACGACGCCGAGGGCGGCCAGGCGGCGCAGTCCCCCGGCGGCGCGGAACTCGGCGATCCGGCCGGCGGTGAGGGCCCCCACCACGAGCATGCCGAGGGCGGCGAAGGCCAGCGGCACGCCCGGCCAGGCGGGGGCCTCGGCGTCGCCGCCCGGTGAGGTGACGGAGGTGCGGCCGGCCAGGACGGCCACCAGCACGCCGAAGAGCGCCACGCCCCAGCCGATCGCGACGACCATCCGGTCGCGGCGCATGAGCAGCGCCGCCAGGCACGCGGCGATGAGGCCGCCAGTCACCCAGAGCGGCGGCATGCCCGGTCCGCCGGGGCTGAGCAGCAGCAGGGACTCGGCGGGCAGCGCCGGATCGACCAGCTCGGGCCGGTGGAGCCCGGCCTCCAGCAGGATCCGGCCGGGGTCGGCGGCGAGCTGGACCAGCCAGGGCAGCAGCAGCGCGACCGGGACGCCGAACACGACGGCCACCGAGACGCCGACGCCCCGCCGGGGGAAGGCCAGCGCGGCCAGGGCGCCGAGCAGCAGCGTGAGCGGGTAGACGATCGGGGCGAAGGCCGTGCCGACCGCCAGGAGCAGGCCGAGGCCCCAGGCGGCGCGGCGGGCCCGGCGGCGCTCACCGGAGAGCACGACGGTGGCCAGCGCCGCGTGGACGGGCAGCAGGACGAAGACCACGGCGGTGCCGAGCCGCCCGGCGGCGACCGCGCCGGTCCCCACCGGCAGCAGCGCGTAACAGGAGGCCAGCCAGACGCGGGTCCACCGGCCGGGGACGATGGACCGGGTCGCGGCGTAGGCGGAGAGCCCCGCCAGCGGGACGCAGCCGAGCAGCAGCACGGAGACCGCCAGCCAGGTCTTGCCGAGCAGCACCCCCGACAGCGCGGCCAGCACCGCCACGTACGGCGGGGCCCAGGCGTCGCTGCCCAGGCCGGCCTGGTGGTGGCCCTCGGTGTACAGCCGCCACAGGTCCTGCGCGCCACCGGTCACCGGGACGAGCGCGCCGCCGCCCAGCAGGGTGCCGCCGAGCAGCCCCCGCTCGGCGACCAGCGTGACCGCGAGCAGCGCCGTGAACAGCAGCACCCCCGGGTTGCCCAGGACGCGCCGGGTCGCCCCGGCGTCGTCGGTGAGCAGCTCCTCCCCGCTCTCGCGGGCGCGGGCCGGCACGGCGTGGTGCCGGCCGGCGGTCTCCACGGGCCCGCCGGCCAGATAGCTCTGGAGCCGGTCCACCAGGCGCCGGTAGCCCGCGCCGGGCGGGGTGAGCAGGCGCTTGACCGCGGCGTGGTTGCGCGCCCTGCCCGCGGCCCGCGCCCGGCGCGCCCGGAGCAGCCGGCCGGGGTGGGCCAGCACCGAGCCGATCGCCACGATCTCGTCCAGCGCGTTGGCCGGCTGCTTGGCCAGCAGGAACAGCAGCGCGCGCAGGGCCGAGCCCGCGGTGTTGCGCAGCAGCGCGCGCAGCAGCGGGCCCGCGGGCAGGTTGGCCAGGACGACGAAGATGGCGTTGCGGCGGTCCAGGCGCCGGGGGTGGGCGCCGCTGACGGTGATGCGGCGCCGCCTCCGGAAGGCGGCCTCGGCGTGCCAGGCGACCGCGCGGGTGACGTTCTGCACCCGGTACCCGGCGCTCCTGACCCGCCAGCACAGGTCCAGGTCGTCGCGGAAGATCCGCAGGAAGGGGTCGAGACCGCCCACCTCGTCCCAGACGTCGCGGCGGATCAGCATCCCGGCGGTGGAGACCGACAGCACGTCCCGCACGCCGTCGTACTGCCCCTGGTCGAACTCCCTCGGCTCCAGGCCGGTGTCCCTGCGGCCCGTCCGGTCGACGGTGACGCCCACCTCCAGCAGGAGGCGCCGGTCCAGCCAGTCGCGGAGCTTGGGCCCGAGCACCCCCGCCCTCGGGTCGGCGTCGGCGGCCCGCAGCAGCTCGGACAGGGCGTCCGGGGCCGGCGCGCAGTCGTCGTGGAGCAGCCAGATCCACTCGCGCCCCCCGGCGGGCTCCAGCCGCTTCAGCACCTCGGCGACGGCCTCGCCGAAACCGGTGGAGCGCGGCAGGGCGAGCACGGCGTTCGGGCCGAGGGTGCGGGCCAGCAGGTCGGCGCTGCCGTCGCGGCTGCCGTTGTCCGCCGCGACGACGCGGTCCACCGGCCGGGTCTGCCCGAGCAGCGCGCTCAGGGTCTCCCCCAGCCAGCGGGTCCCGTCGTGGGAGACGACGATCGCGGTGACGGTGTGGTGCGTGTGGCGGGAGTCGGTGGTGGACATGCGGCCCGTGGTCTAGGAGGGGATGATCAGAGCGACCACGATACGGCACCTTATATCCGCGTATATATCCGGGAGATACGAAAAAGGCCACGCGGTCGTTGACCGCGTGACCTCACCGCGATATCGACAAGCGCCCCGTGGGGCGCCGTGATTTCCTCCGGAGCGTCCGACCCGTCCCTCAGACGGCCTGACGCTTCATCCGGCGACGTTCTCGCTCGGAAAGCCCGCCCCAGATGCCGAACCGTTCATCGTGCTCGAGCGCGTACTCCAGGCACTCGGCACGCACCTCACAGGAACGGCACACCTTCTTGGCCTCCCGAGTGGATCCCCCCTTCTCCGGGAAGAACGCCTCCGGGTCGGTCTGCGCGCACAGCGCGCGCTCCTGCCAACCAAGCTGCTCTTCAGTGCCGCCGTCCTGTGCGATGACCAGGTCGGCCACTGCACACCTCCTTGCCGCCCGCAATGGAGCCCCCTTATGAACGCCTCCCCCTTACCCACCCGGAGGGAGACGTAACAACACGCCTGTAATTACACGCGCGTGGCTGGTGTGGCGTCAAGCGGCATGCCGCTATCCGGGGAAAGACCCGCTCTCCCCGGCTCTGAGGCGTGTGCCTGCGACGATGGCAATTGCACCCGGCGATCGTGAAGATCGCCTTGGGCGTTCAGTGCTCTCGACGGTCGGAACCGTACCAGGACATGTTCGGCTCCTGACCAGGTCCCGTCCTCTCCCTGTCGACGTTTTCCTCTCCCGTTGCCTGGCCCGGGCGCTCCGGCGTGTAGATCGCGGTGGGGTCGATGGGCGGCACCGAGTCCCAGGTCCCGCCCGCCTGGCCCGGCCCCGGAGCGGGGCCGCCCAGCGCGTCGCCGCCCTGGTAGGCGTTCGGGTCGAAGCGCATCGTCGTGTCCGCGGGCGCGTCCCACTGCCCGCCCTGCGGCTGCGCCGGCGAGGGCGTCTGCGGGTGCCCGAAGGGGTCGTCGTAGCCGCCGCCCGCCGGAGGGGCGTACTCCGGCACCCGCAGCTGAGGCTCGGTCCCGGGCTGCTGCTGGTAGCTCTCCGCCTGCTGGTACGCCTGGGCGATCTGCTGGGAGCGGGGGTCCGCCGGGTCCGGGTACGGCAGGCCGGCCTCGGCCTGCCGGGCGAACTCCGCCCCCGAGTAGCCGGTGAGCGGCTGACCGTAGTTCTCCGGCGGCTGCGGGAAGGAGGAGCCCTGCCCGTCGAACGGCAGGTTCGGCCGGCTGTCGGCCGGCGTGTACGGCGCGGGCTGCTGCGGGTAGAACGGGGCCTGCGGCTCGGGCTGCTGCGGGTACGGCTGCGCCTCGCCCGGCTGCCCGTAGCCCGCCGCCCGCGGGTCGGTCGGCTGCGGCGCGTAGGCCGCCGGGTCGACCGGCGAGGAGTCCTGCGGGGCGTAGTTCAACGGCGAGGAGTCCTGCGGGGCGTAGGCCGCCGGAGAGGAGTCCTGCGGGGCGTAGGCCGCCGGAGAGGAGTCCTGCGGCACGTAGTTCAACGGCGAGGAGTCCTGCGGGGCGTAGGCCGCCGGAGAGGAGTCCTGCGGCACGTAGTTCGAGGGCGAGGAGTCGCCGTATCCCTGCGGGGCGGCCTGCTGCGGCTGGGCGCGGAAGCCCTGCGTCTGGTCGGCGTAGTCCCCGGACTGCTCGGCGGGCGTGCCGTACGTCTGGGCGGGCGGCTCGTAGGAGCCCGCCGGGGGCTCGTACGGCGAGACCGGGGCCTGGGGCTTGACGTCCGCCGCGACGTACGGGCTCGGGGTGTAGGGCTGCGGCTCGGCGGGCTGGGCGGGTGCCTGCTCGTAGCCGGGGGACGGCGCGCCGTACTGCTGCTCGGCGGGAGCGCCGTAGGACTGCTCGGAGCCGTAGGACTGCTCGGAGCCGTAGGACTGCTCGGAGCCGTACGGCCGGTTCTCCGCGGAGGCGCCGTGGAGGCTGTCGGCGGACGCGCCGTAGGGGAGGGCCTGGCCGGGGTGGCCGTCACCGCCCTGGGAGGCGTAGACGCCCTCCTGCTGCGGGGCGTGGCCGCCGTCGTGCCGCATGCCGTACTGGTCGGCGGGGGCGCCGCCCGGCGCGGGCGGGAGCGCCGGGGGGCCGTACGACTGCGGGGCGGAGGCGGGGGCGGCCTCCGGGAAGCCGTGCTGGGCGCCCGGGGCCTCGGCGAAGCCCTGCGGAGCCTGCTCCTGCTGCGGGAACGCCGGGTGCGGGGCCTGCCCCTGCGGCACGGGCTCCTGCCGGTGCGAGGGGGCTCCGTAGCCGGAGGGGTCCCCGTAGCCGGCGCCGTGCTCCTGGGAGCGGCCGCCGAGACCGCCGTCGGGGTGGAAACCCTGCGGCACCTGCGGCTCCTGGAAGCGGAACCCGGCCGCCCCGCTCCGCGCGGGGGCGGTCTTCGGCAGGAGGTAGAGGAGGGCGAGCACGACCAGCGCGAGCGCGGGGACGCCGAGGAGGAGGAACTCGATCTTCTCCATGAGGTCGGTCGCCCCGGTGAACAGGCCGACCGGCAGTGCGATGACGCCGAAGAGCGCGGACAGGCCCAGCGTGCCGGCCGCCGTGTACGCCAGCGGCCGCAGCCGCGCGGTGGCCGGGCCGAGGCCGCCGGCCAGCAGGATCGCGCCGACGAGCAGGGCGGCGGAGACCGGCGAGACGATCTGCTGCAGGTACAGGTTGGCGCGGATCGCGAAGGACGAGCCGCCGAACAGCAGCCGCTCGATGCCGACGAGCACGCCGC
The DNA here is from genome assembly GCF_039534085.1 of Planomonospora alba. Taxonomy (NCBI): domain Bacteria; kingdom Bacillati; phylum Actinomycetota; class Actinomycetes; order Streptosporangiales; family Streptosporangiaceae; genus Planomonospora; species Planomonospora alba. The sequence goes on along the minus strand of NZ_BAAAUT010000003.1, from coordinate 100,997 downwards.
CGGACGCCGCGGCGACCATGAGCCACGCGGCGGGCTCCCGGAGCCGGCCCGCATCGACGTTGATCACAACTACCCCCATTAGGGTCCTTGGGTAAACCCGGGCCAAGTTTTACACATGGCCGACTTCATCGGCGGCGGACCCAGGAAGCGCATGAATCCTACAAGTCTCTCATTGCCTCAGATTCACCACGACTTTGGGCATGTGGTGAGCGGTCCCCGTCCCCGGGAACGGTCCAGGTAACGATCGAGAGAAGACGGCTCCGGCGGCGCGCGCCGCGCCCCGCGGGAGCGGACCGGCGCGGCCCGATGGGAGACTGGGGGCATGCGCATCGTGTCCCTCGCCGGCGGCATCGGCGGTGCCCGCTTCCTGCGCGGCCTGCGTGCCGCGGCCCCCGACGCCGAGATCACCGTCATCGGCAACACCGGTGACGACATCACCCTGTACGGCCTGCGGGTCTGTCCCGACCTCGACACCGTGATGTACACCCTGGGCGGTGGCATCGACGAGGAGCAGGGATGGGGACGGCGGGACGAGACGCACGTCGTCAAGGAGGAGCTCGCCGCCTACGGCGTCGAACCGCAGTGGTTCGGCCTGGGCGACCGCGACTTCGCCACCCACATCGTGCGCACGCAGATGCTCGACGCCGGATACCCCCTCTCTGCGGTCACCGAGGCGCTGTGCACCCGCTGGAACCCGGGCGTGCGGCTGATCCCGATGACCGACGACCGGACCGAGACCCACATCGTGATCAACGACGAGCGGGGCCGCCGGGCCGTGCACTTCCAGGAGTGGTGGGTGCGCATGCGCGCCTCCGTCCCGGCCGAGCGGATCATCCTGGTCGGCGCCGACGAGGCGAAGCCGGCACCCGGCGTGCTCCAGGCCGTCGAGGATGCCGACGCGGTGATCCTGCCCCCGTCCAACCCGGTGGTCAGCATCGGCACGATCCTGCAGATCAAGGGCATTCGCGAGGCGCTGGAGGGCAAGACCGTCGTCGGGGTCTCCCCCATCGTCGGCGGCGCCCCGGTCCGCGGCATGGCCGACGCCTGCCTGTCCGCGATCGGCGTGGAGACGACCGCCCAGGCCGTCCTGGAGCTGTACGGCGCGGCGCTGATCGACGGCTGGCTGGTCGCCGAGGAGGACGCCGGGGTGAGCCTGGACGGCGTGCGCGTCGTGGCCCGCCCGCTGATCATGCACGACGCCGGGGCGGCCGCCGAGATCGCGCGGGCCGCCCTCGGCCTCGCGGGCGAGCTGGGCGCCCCGGTCGCGGTCTCCGGGGAGGAGGGACGGTGAGCAGGATCCGCCGCTCCCGCCAGGAGGAGCCCACCGAGGTCCGGATCGAGATCCACGCGATCGACGGCATCCCCGAGGTGCGGGAGGGGGACGACGTCGGCGCGCTGATCGCCGCCGCCCGGCCCGACCTGCGCGACGGCGACATCCTCGTGGTCACCTCCAAGATCCTCAGCAAGGCCGAGGGCCGCATCCGCCAGGGTGTCACCCGCGCCGAGGCCGTCCGGGACGAGACGGCCCGGGTGGTCGCCCGCCGCGGCGAGACCGTGATCGCGGAGACTTCGCACGGGTTCGTCATGGCCGCGGCCGGCGTGGACGCCTCCAACACCGAGCCCGGCACCGTCGTGCTGCTCCCCGTCGACCCCGACGCCTCCGCGCGGGCGGTGCGCGCGAGCGTCCGCGAGCGGCTCGGCGTCTCGGTCGGCGTGGTCGTCTCCGACACCTTCGGCCGCCCGTGGCGCAACGGCCAGACCGACATGGCCGTCGGCGTGGCGGGGGTGCCGCCCATGCTCGACTACCGGGGCCTGTCCGACGACCACGGCAACCCGCTGGAGGTCACCGTCACGGCCATCGCCGACGAGTTCGCCGCCGCCGGCGACCTGGCGAAGGGCAAGGTCGCGCAGACGCCGGTGGCCCTGGTCCGCGGCATGGCCGAGTACACCACCTCCGACGACGGCCCCGGCATCCGCGAGGTGGTCCGCCAGTCCGAGGAGGACATGTTCCGGTACGGCTCGCGCGACGTGGTCTTCGCCCGCCGTACGATCCGGGAGTTCTCCGCCGAGCCGGTGGACGGCGCCAAGGTACGGCGGGCGGTCGCCGCGGCGATCGCCGCGCCCGCGCCGCACCACACGACGCCGTGGCGGTTCGTGCTGCTGGAGTCGGCCGGGACCCGGGAGAAGCTGCTCGACGCGATGCGCGAGGCGTGGATCACCGACCTGCGCGGGGACGGCTTCTCCGAGGAGTCCATCGCCAGGCGGACCCGCCGCGGCGACGTGCTGCGCAACGCCCCCTACCTGGCGGTGCCCTGCCTGGTCATGGACGGCTCGCACACCTACCGCGACAAGCGGCGCAACGCCGCCGAGCGGGAGATGTTCGTGGTCGCCGCGGGCGCGGGCGTGCAGAACTTCCTGGTCCAGCTCGCGGTGGAGGGCCTCGGCTCGGCCTGGGTGTCGTCCACCATGTTCTGCCGCGAGGTGGTCCGCGAGGTGCTCGGCCTGCCCGCCGACTGGGACCCGATGGGCGCCGTCGCCATCGGCCGCCCCGCCGCCCCGCCCCGCGACCGCGCCCCCCGCACCGCCGCCGACTTCATCGTCACCCTGTGAGGTCCCCCGGCCGGGGGCGGGGCCGCCGGACGGCCGATCGGCTACGGTGACCGGCCATGAGGGTCCTCATCGCCGGCGGCAGCGGTTTCCTCGGCGGCGAGCTCGTCCGGCGGTGCGCGGCGGCCGGGCACGAGGTGGCCGCGACCTACCTGACCCGGCCGGGAGAGGCCGGGGGCGTCGAGTGGTCGCCGCTCGACGTGCGCCGGAGGGAGGCCGTCGAGGCGCTGGTCGGCGCGTTCCGGCCGGAGCTGGTCGTCAACGCCGCCTACCGGCAGGCGGACTGGACGACCACGGCGGCCGGGGCCGCGAACGTGGCCCTCGCCACCCGTGCGACGGGCGGGCGTCTGGTCCACGTCTCCAGCGACGCGGTCTTCTCCGGCGCCGCGGTCCGCTATGACGAGACCTGCGTCCCCGACCCGATCAGCCCGTACGGCGCGGCCAAGGCCGCCGCCGAGACGGCGGTGGCCGCGATCGACCCGGATGCGGTGATCGCCCGGACGTCCCTGATCATCGGCGACGGCGGCTCCCCGCACGAGGCGCTGGTGCACGCGCTGGCCACCGGCGGGAAGAGAGGAGTGCTCTTCACCGACGACGTGCGCTGCCCCGTGCACGTCGCCGATCTCGCCGCGGCGCTCCTCGAACTCGCCGTGTCCGGGCACCACGGCGTCCACCATGTCGCCGGGGCCGACGCGGTGAGCCGGTACGAGCTGGGGCTGCTCGTCGCCCGGCGCGACGGGCTCGACCCGGACCGGTTGCGTCCGGGCCGGCGGGCGGACAGCGGCGTGCCCGGCCCGCTGGACGTGCGCCTGGACTGCGGCACGACCCGGCGGCGGCTGCGGACCCGGCTGCGTGGCGCGCGGGAGTTCCTGCGCTGAGGCCCGCCGGTGGTCCCGGCCCTGCGGCGGGCGGAGCGGAAGAGCCGACGGGCCCGCTCGCCCTCGGGGCGGACCGTTCCCGCTCCGGGTCGCTCCCGCCTCGGGGCCGGCGGCTGTCAGCCGCGCAGGGGCTTGTGCGTCCGGGAGGCGCCGACCACCCGGTCCGAGACCACCACCTGGGCGCCGAACCGGCCGGTCAGCTCCTGTCGGACGAGGCGCCGGGTCTCGGCGAGCGTACGGCCCCGCATCTCGAACCCTGGCAGGTCCGGGAAGGTCGCCCGCCAGTCGCGGCGCGTCCGCCGGTAGTCGACGCGGACACTCCGCCGGTCCCGTACGGCCTGCGCACCCCCGGCCCGCCGGGCCGCCTCCTCCGCGCCGGCCGGCGAGCCGCCGCTCGCCCCGTCCCACGCCTCACGCTCTCGCATCACACCGGCATCATGCCCGATATGCCCTGCTTTTGTCTCCATCTCCGGAACCCGTCCGGGAGCCCTCCCGACCAGGCGTTCCGGCAGGTGGGACGGGCGGTCCCTGCGGAGGTCAGGCCTTGCGGCAGGTGGGGTGGCACAGGCGGCGGGCGAGCGCGGACAGGAAGACGTCGATGATCTCACCGGGCTCCCGGGCGACGTGCAGGGAGCCGTTGGTCACCGAGACGACCTGCTCCAGGGTGGCGCGGTCGAGGTCGTCGCCGAAGGCGAGCACGACGACCTGGACGGGGTACTGCGGATCCCACTCCTCGCGGAGCCGCCGGACCAGCTCGCCCCCGGACAGGCCCTTGCCGTCGTCCTTGCCCGCGGTGATGACCAGCAGGGTGTTGTTCATCCCCTCGTCGTAGGCCTCGGTCAGCTCGCGGAACCCGGCCAGGATCGCGTCGTTCAGGGAGCTGGACCGCCCCGCGTCGGCGCGCATGGTCCGGGTGAGCTCCTCCAGCGCGCCGCGGCGGATGACCTTCCCGCCCTCGGCCTCGGTGATCGGCCCCAGGGCCACCCGCTCGCGGTGGTCGCCGCCCCGGCCCTCGGCGTCGGCGAACTCCCACATGCCCATGTGAGTGGAGTCGGGGAACAGCTGCAGGCCCAGCCGGGCCGCGTCGAGGGCGACGCTCAGCTTGGTCCGGCCCTTCTCCCCCTTGATCGGCTCGGCCATGTGCCGGGAGGCGTCGGCCAGGACCAGGATGTTGGTCGGCGGGGCCAGCCTGCTCCACGCCTCCAGCGCCTCGTCGATCGTCGCGGGCAGGATGCTCGCGCGGGCGCTGGGCGCCTCGGTGGGGATCTGGGGCCCGGGCGAGTAGGGGCCCTGGACCCCGTCGGCCGAGCGGAAGCCCTCCCTGCGGACCGCGTCCTGGGTCTCCGGGGAGCGGAGCCAGGCGGCGAAGGCCCGCGACCCGGCGGCCTTGACCGGGTCCGGGGAGGTGACGACGTAGGGGTAGTCGAGGTTGACGGTCCCCTCGCGGGGGTGGAGCGCGACCACCGGGTCGGCGGAGGGCCGCCGGTTGTACTGCCACACCGACTGCTCGGGGACGATCACCACCGGCCGCTTCCAGAAGGAGCGCTCGCCGAGCGCGTCCAGCATGGTCCGGTAGTCGGGCGCCGCCCCGGCCTGGGCCCACCGGACGAACGCGGTGAGCCTCCGGTCGGCCTCGGCCCCGGTGCCCACCAGGTCCCGGGCCGCCGCCACGGTGGCGATGCCCGCCCCGGCGAGCGAGGGGTCGGGGACGCGCACCACGTCGGGCTCCTCCTCGGTGGGCCGCACGCGCCCCCGGGTGGTGGCGGGGAAGACCATCTCCCAGCTCATCTCGGTCTCGCCGACCGCGAACCGCTCGGCGAGGGAGGTGCGGGTGGCGAAGACCAGCGGGGAGGTGGCCACCACGGTCTCGGTGCCCGCCATGCCGGCGGCGCCCTGCTTGCGGGCGAGCCGGATCCAGGCGGAGGAGTCGGCGATCCAGCCGTCGGGGCGGGTTTCGAGCACTCCCGCGGTGTCCCCGATCAGGGTCCGCAGCACGGTGGCCGGGGGCTGCTCGGTCACCTGCACCAGCACGCACCGCCCGTCGGCCTGCTCCTTGCGGGCGTTGAACCGCCCGGCGGCCTCCATCACGGTGGGCGCGATGTCCACCGCGGCGGCGACCTGGACCAGGACCGGGTCGCCGGAACACGTTCCAGCGCCCCGGCCGGTGATCAGCACCACGGCCCCGGCCGCGGCGACCGCCAGGGCGGTCGCGGCGAGTGCAACCCGTGTCAGCGCCTGCCGCCGGCGCCGTTCGGCACCGGCGGCGACGCGGTGTCGGCCGGGAGAGGGCACGCTGCTACCTCACGATCGCAGGGGGAGTGACAATTCTCGCAACACCCCCCTGACGAAGCGCAAGTAAGGAGAGAACTTGTTATAGACGCTCAAGCGGCACGAAGTTACGCACACTCTGACAAACTCCATCGCTGGCCGCCGCCGCGGCCAGCCGCTCCGCGCTCGGCACGCCGTACGAGGTGGTGCGCTGCCGGACCGGCCGCCCGGTCGGGGCGACCATGGCCTCGAGCTCGCGGATCGTCTTGAACGAGCCGTTCTCCGACCCGGCCATCCGGCTGATCGTCTCCTCCATCAGCGTGCCGCCCAGGTCGTTGACCCCGCCGGAGAGCACCTGGCGGCACAGATCGTCGCGGAGCTTCACCCAGGAGCACTGGATGTTGCCGATCGCGCCGTGCAGCAGGATGCGGGCCAGCGCGTGCACGGCCCGGTTCTCCCGCGCGGTCGGCCCGGGGCGGGCGATCCCGGCCAGGTAGATGGGCGCGCTGTGGTGGACGAACGGCAGCAGCACGAATTCGGAGAACCCCCCGGTCTCCTCCTGGATGCGGCGGATGAGGCGGATGTGCCGGACCCAGTGGGCGTGGGTGTCCACGTGGCCGTACATCATCGTGGCGGTCGTCGGGATGCCGAGCCGGTGGGCGGTGGTGACGACCTCCACCCACTCGGCGGCGGGCAGCTTGCCCTTGGTCAGCACCCAGCGCACGTCGTCGTCGAGGATCTCCGCGGCGGTGCCGGGCAGCGAGTCGACGCCCGCCTCCCGCGCCGCGGCCAGCCAGTCCGCGATCGACATGTCCGTCCGGCTGGCGCCGTTGACGACCTCCATCGGGGAGAACGCGTGGACGTGCATCTCCGGGACCCGGGCCTTGACCGCCCGGGCGATGTCGAAGTAGGCGGTGCCGGGCAGGTCGGGGTGGATGCCGCCCTGCATGCAGACCTCGGTCGCCCCGGCCAGCCAGCCCTCCTCCGCCCGGTCGGCGACCTGGTCCAGGGAGAGCGTGTAGGCGTCGGCGTCGGTGCGGCGCTGCGCGAAGGCGCAGAACCGGCAGCCGGTGTAGCAGACGTTGGTGAAGTTGATGTTCCGGTTGACCACGTAGGTGACGTCGTCCCCGACGGCCTCGCGGCGCAGCCCGTCGGCGACCCGGCACAGCTCCTCCAGGGCGGCGTCGTCGGCCCCGGAGCCGTCCGGCCCGCCGGCCAGGCCGAGCAGGGTCAGCGCCTCGGCCTCGGTCAGTCCCGCCGGGTCGCTCTCCGCCCGGCGCAGCGCCTGCCGCACGTCGCCGGAGACCGACCCCGCCGGTACGGCGGGCAGCCGGTCCTTCAGCGCCTCCCAGTCCCCGTAGACGTGGTCGAAGTCGGCGCGGCGGTCGCCCGTGCGCCCCTCGGCGTCCACTGCGGTGTGCAGGTCGGTCCGGCCGAGCGAGGCGAAGCCGCCGTCGGGCTCCTGCCAGGGGCGTCCGGTGATCTCGGCGTCCTCCCTGGCCAGCCCGGTCTCCGGGTCGGCGAGCGCGGCGACGTGCGCGGTCAGCCGGGGGTCGAGCCAGGGCTCCCCGGCCAGCACGTACTCCGGGTAGATCGTCAGCCGCTCGCGCAGCGCGAACCCGGCCGCGGCGGTGCGCGCGGCCAGCTCGTCGATCTGCGGCCAGGGGCGCTCGGGGTTGACGTGGTCGGGCGTGAGGGGGGAGACGCCGCCCCAGTCGTCGATCCCGGCCCGGATCATCAGGCCGTACTCGGCGTCCACCAGGTTCGGCGGGGCCTGCAGGCGGACCTTCGGTCCCAGGACCAGCCGGGCCACCGCGATCGTGGCGGCCAGCTCCTGCAGGTCGGCGTCGGGCATGCCGCGCATCGCCGTGTCGGGCTTGGCGCGGAAGTTCTGGACGATGACCTCCTGGAGCCCGCCGTACTCGCGGGCCACCTTCCGCAGCGCGAACAGCGACTCGGCCCGCTCCTCGGCGGTCTCGCCGATGCCGATGAGGATGCCGCTGGTGAAGGGCACGTTGGAGCGTCCGGCGTCCTCCAGCACGCGCAGCCGCACGGCGGGGTCCTTGTCGGGGGAGCCGTGGTGGGGCTGCCCCTTCTCCTCGAACAGCCGGCGCGAGGTGGTCTCCAGCATCATGCCCATCGAGGGCGCGACCGGCTTGAGCCGCTGCAGGTCGCGCCAGGTCATGACGCCGGGGTTGAGGTGCGGGAGCAGCCCGGTCTCCTCCAGCACCCGGATCGCCATGGCCCGCACGTAGGAGAGCGTGTCGTCGTAGCCGTGCGCGTCCAGCCACTCGCGGGCCTGGCGCCAGCGGTCCTCCGGCCGGTCGCCGAGCGTGAACAGCGCCTCCTTGCAGCCCATGGCCGCGCCCTGCCGGGCGATCCCGAGGACCTCGTCGGGGCTGAGGAAGGCGGATTCGAGCTTGTGCGGGGCGGTGGCGAACGTGCAGTAACCGCACCGGTCCCGGCACAGGCGGGTGAGAGGGATGAAGACCTTGCGGCTGTAGGTGATGATCCCGGGCCGTCCGGCGGCCTCCAGACCGGCGTCCCTGACCCGCCCGGCGTGGCCGAGCAGCGTGTCGAGGTCGGTGTCCCTCGCGTGCAGCAGGACGGTGGCTTCGGACAGGTCGAGGGCTTTGCCGTCGCGCGCCCGGGCCAGGGCCCGGCGCATCGCGGCGTCGGTGGGAGTCACGCTCATGACCGCACAGTACGGCCCCGCGCCCGCCGGGCGGGTGCCGGGTCCGCCGCCGTTCCGGTCCGAACCGGCAACCGTTCAGCATCACTGAACAGATCGGTGAAGGGAATCTCGATAGACGTAAATGGTTGCGCTTGCATACAGTCAAGGTGTCCCAACGGAACCCCAAGGAGTGGAAAATGATCTGGTTCCTCGCCCTCCTCGCCGCCGCCGCCGTCCTCGCCCCGCTGTTCGGCGCCGACACGCGCGACGGCCGCGACTGGAGACCCTCCGGTCCCGAGCCCTACGGCCCCGGCTCCGACGGGTTCAGAACGACCGGTAGTCCCGCACCGGCCGCCGCGGCCCGCGAGCGGGCGGCCGCGCACCGCCCAGCCTCAGTAGCCGGCTGACCCGGTGCCGGTGCCCCCGGTAGGGGGCCAGCAGCCGCAGCATCCCCTCGTCGTCGACCCGCTCCCCCGCCAGCGACCAGCCCACCAGCGACGGCAGGTGGTAGTCGCCCACCGAGACCGCGTCGGGGTCGCCGTGGGAGCGCTGGCGGACCTCCGCCGAGGTCCACACCCCGACCCCGGGCAGCGCCCGCAGCAGCCGGTCGGCCTCGGCGCTGCCCTCCGCCCCCTCCAGCTTCGCCGCGTGCCGGGCCGCGTTCGCGACGGTCCTGGCCCGCACGGCCTCCACGCCCGCCCGGTGCCAGTCCCACGACGGGATCGACCACCACACCTCGGGCGCGGGGAAGACCCGCATGCCCTCGGGGGCCGGTCCGGGTGCGGGCTCGCCGTACCGCAGCAGCAGCCACCGCCACGCCCGCCGCGCCTCGGCCAGCACGACCTTCTGCTCCAGCACGGCCGGCACCAGCGCCTCCAGCACCCGGAAGGTCCGGCCGATCCGCAGGCCGGGGTGGCGCCTGGCCGCCTCGCGCAGCACGGCGTGCCCGGGCGTGAACCCCGAGGCGTCGTCACCGGAGCCGAGCAGCGCGGGCAGCGTCTCCAGCAGCCACTCCGCCCCCGGGCCCCAGGCGGTGCCCACCGCCCGGCCGCCGCCCCCGGCGATCCGGAGCGTGCCCGGGCCGTCGGGGGTGCGGCAGGTCCGCCAGACCGCCCCGTCGGGCGTGCGACGCCAGGCCGGGTCCCACGTGCCGCGCCGGTGCGGCAGCAGCACCAGCTCCAGGTCGAGCGGGCCCTCCCACCGCCAGCTCCGCTCCCGCACCGGCGGCCCTCAGACGTCGCTGGAGAAGCGGACCGCGCACTCGGGGAGCACGACGCCCGGCCAGACGCGGCTGCCGGCCAGCAGCTCGTTGCCGGAGCCGACCACGGCGCCGTCGCCGATCACCACGTCGCGCAGGACCGCGCCGGAGGAGACGCGGGCGCCGATGCCGACCACCGAGTCGACGACCTCGGCCCCGGCGTGGACCACGCAGTCGTCGCCGAGCACGCTCCCGCTGACCCGGGCCCCGGCCTCCACGACCGCGCGGGCGCCCACCACCGACCCGTCGGCGACCACGGCCTCGGGCGAGATCATGGCGCCCGGCAGCGCGAGGAAGTCACCGGGCGGCCCCGGCAGCGCGGGCGAGGCCAGCCTGCCGAGGACCAGGTCGCGCGAGCCCTTGACGAAGGCGGCCGGGGTGCCCACGTCCAGCCAGTAGGACGCCTCGGCGTAGCCGAGCACCAGGGCGCCGGCCTCGATCAGCCCCGGGAAGGTCTCCCGCTCCACCGAGACGACCCGGCCCTCCGGGATGGTGTCGATCACCGAGCGGGTGAAGACGTAGCAGCCGGCGTTGATGAGGTTCGTGACCGGGTTGGGCGTCTTCTCCAGGAAGGCGGTCACCCGCCCCTCGTCGTCGGTCGGCACGCAGCCGAAGCGCGAAGGGTCCTCGACCTCGGTCAGGTGCAGCGTAACGGCGGCCCCCCTGGCCGTGTGCAGGGCGACCTGGCCGCCGATGTCGTGGCCGGAGAGGATGTCGCCGTTGAGCACCAGCACGGGCGCGTCCGGGGCGCAGGTCAGCGCCTCGGCCGCGTTGCGGATCGCGCCGCCGGTGCCGAGCGGGGTCTCCTCCGTCATGTACTCGATCTCCAGCCCGAAGGCCGAGCCGTCCCCGAACGCCTCCGAGAACATCTCCGCGCGGTAGGACGTCGCGAACACGATGCGGCGGACGCCGAACGAGCGGGCCCTGGCGAGCTGGTGGGCCAGGAAGGGCACCCCCGCCGTGGGCAGCAGCGGCTTGGGGGTGCCGAGCGTCAGCGGACGCAGCCGCGTTCCCTGACCTCCGACCAGGAGAATCGCCTCAAGATCCGACAAAGGGGTCTCCGTCATCTCGCGAGATTAGCCCACTATTCAACAGCGTGTTGATACGGCGGGTGCGGCCCGACCGGGGCGCACCCGGCGGGCTCACCGTCCCCGGCCACGCCGGCGGGCGGTCCCTCCCGGCACCTCCGCGGCGGCCGCGGCGCGTCCGGTCCGACGGCGATGCTATCCGCGCCCGACCCCGCACGGACGGTCGCCTCGCCGCCCTTCCGCGGAATCGACCCGTCAGCACGGCGCTCCCCTCACCGGACCCCGGAGGACCCGACCCGCCGGGCCCCCACCCGCCACCATAACCGCCGGGAGCTTCAGACCGTGAGGTGAATCACACCGCCTCACCGCCGGAGTGGTCCCCGCCGGGACCGGCCCCCTCCTCCCCGCTCCCGGGGCCGCCGCTTGCGGGGGCGGAGCCGTCCGGCCCCGCGACGGCCCGGCGCCGCGCCGCCAGACCGGCGGCCCCCGCGCAGACCAGGTCTCCCAGGACGATCACGATCCGGGAGCAGAGCGCCGCGGTGATGGCCGAGCCCCGGTCCAGCACCGGGGACAGCACGGCGACCATCGCCACCTCGCGCACCCCGGCTCCGGCCGGGACCACGAACGTCATGATCCCCAGGCACCAGGAGAGCGCGAACACCCCGATCGAGAAGACCGCCACCGCCGGCCCCGAGGGCCCCAGCTCGTACAGGATCGCAGCCAGGTGCAGGCCGTACGCGCTCCAGCCGAGCAGCGCCCAGCCCAGGGCGGTGAGCATGCCCCGCCGGGTGAGCGGGCGCTCCAGCGGCGGCCGCCCGAGCCTGCGCAGCCCGAAGCCGATCACGGCGTTGACCACCCGGGGCTCGAACGCCACCGCGAGCACCGGCACCAGCAGGAACGCCCACGCGTACGGCGCCGCCGACCCCGGCAGGGCGGCCGGCAGGGTCACCGCCGAGATCAGCAGCCCGCTGCCGAGCTGGACCGGCATGGTCAGGAAGAACGCCGCCGCGCTCCGCGTCCGGGGCACGCCCAGCGCGCGGCCCATCTCCATCTGGGCGAGCACCGGCCAGACGGCGCCGGGGATGTACTTGCCGAGCTGGCCGACGAAGAAGACCTTGGCCGCGGGGCGGAGCGGGAGCGGCGAGCCGAGGTCGGCCAGCAGCGCCCGCCACGTCATCATCCCGCCGCCCAGCGCCGCGACCACCGTGACCAGCGAGACCAGCAGCGCGGGCCACGACAGGCGGGCGAAGCCGGCGCGCACCTCGTCCCACTGGGAGGCCACCGCCCACGCCCCGAAGCCCAGCGCCGCCACCAGGAAGGCGACCCGCACCAGCCTGCGGAGCCGGGCGGGACGCGCCCCGCCGGGCGGCGGCCCGGACGGCGCCGGCCCGGCGGGCACCTCGGGGGACACCCGGGTCACAGCGGCCGGACCGGCTCGGGGGGCTGCGGCAGGCCCGGCCCGGCCGGGCGGCGGGTGCCCTTGGTCGCCACCCACAGGTAGGTCGGCACCACCGGCAGCAGCGCGCGCAGCACCGCGCGGGGCAGCCGGGCCAGCACGGCCTGGGCGGCCCGCCCCGCCGCGCCGGGGAACAGCTCGGAGCCGGCGAAGGCCGCCGGGGTGGCCAGCACCGGGAACGTGTAGTCCCACACCCGCAGGCCGCGCACCATCTTCCGCAGGCCCCGCCGGGTCCGGTAGCGCTCGTAGTAGCTGTCGGCCCGGCCGAACAGGCGCACGTAGCGGTCGGCCAGCGCGGGCGGCAGGTAGGACAGGAACGGCAGCCTGTAGTGCGGCTCCATCACCCCGAGCCGGTTGCCCAGCCCCAGGTAGAGCACGCCGTCGTCGGCCAGCACGCGGCGCATCTCCGCCATGATCGCGTCGGGGTCGACCACGTGCTCGTAGATGTGGTTGAAGACCAGCACGTCGACCGAGCCGTCCGGGAAGGGCAGCGCGGTGCCGTCCGCGCAGACGAACTCGACCCGCTCGCCGAAGCGCGCGGCGGCCTTGCGCAGGCCGGGCACGTCGATGTCCACGCCGAAGGTCCGGGCCGCGCCCGCGTTCGCCAGCTCGTCGGCGATGAACCCGGCCGAGCAGCCGATGTCGGCGACCGTCAGCCCCTCCAGGACGTCCTTGTCGCGTCCCAGGAAGTGGCCGAGCACGGCCACGATCTTCGCGGCCTTGCGGCGGCGCTTCTCCTCGTCCAGCATCGCCGCCTGGAACTCGGAGTACTCCAGCTGCGCCTGCCGTCCGGCATCCGCCCTGCCCGCCATCATCCGCTCCGCTCCTCGTCGCCCACTCTCGCGCGCGGTGCTCCAGGCTACCGGCGCGGCGCGACCCTACCGCCGGGTAACCCCCACGTCGTACTCTGTGCGGATGCTCAGCCGTCTGCTCGGCCGCCTGCGCGCGAGCCGCCTGCTCCGGATCCTGCTGGCCCTGGTCGCCCTGGCCTTCGTCGGCTACGGCCTGGCCAGGAACTGGGACGGGACCGTCTCCGCGCTCGGCAGGCTCTCCTGGTGGTCGGTCGCCGGAGCGGTCGCCGCGGTGATGGCCGGGGCGGGCTGCATGATGGTCGCCTGGCAGCGGGTGATCGCCGGTCTCGGCTCGCCCCTGCCCCTGCCCGTGGCCGCCCGGGTGCTCTTCGTCGGCCAGCTCGGCAAGTACGTCCCCGGCTCGGTCTGGGCCTACGCCGCGATGATGGAGCTGGGCCGCGACCACGGCTGCCCGCCCCGGCGCACCTTCAGCGGCACCTCCATCGCCCTGGTGATCTCCCTGGGCTGCGCGGTCGGCCTGGCCGCCGCCACGCTGCCGTTCACCGCGGGCGAGGTGGCCGGGCGCATGTGGTACCTCGCCCTGATCATCCCGGTGATCATCGTCTGCCTGCACCCGAAGGTGCTCGCCTGGGGCCTGAACCTCGTGCTGCGGCTCGCCCGCCGGGACGTCGTCGACCAGGTCCTGCCCGGCCGCGCCCTGGTCTCCTGCGTCGCCTGGACGCTCGCCGGCTGGCTGCTGTACGGCCTGCACACCTGGCTGGTCCTCGGCGACCTGACCGGCGACTTCTCGCTCTACCCGGTCGGCGCCGGGGCCTACGCCTTCGCCTGGGCCACCGGCCTGCTCGCCGCGTTCGTCCCGGCGGGCGTGGGCGTGCGCGAGGGCGCGATGGTCCTGGTGCTCACCGCGCCGATCGCCGCGGCCGGCGCGCCGGGCGCCGAGGCCGCCACCGGCGCCGCCCTCGTCGTCGCCGTCGTCTCCCGGCTGGCCTTCACCGCCTGCGACGTGGCCTGGGCCGGGATCGGCTGGCTGCTCGGCCGCCGGGCTCAGCCCCCGGCCGGAGGCGCCGAGGGCCCCGGCGGCGGGGAGGCCGCCGAGACCAGCGCCTCGACGTACGCCGCCCAGTAGGGCTCCGGGTCCACGGCCTTCACCCCGGCGCGCAGCCGCTCCGGCTCGCCCGGCGCGTAGAACCGGATCAGGACCTCGCGGAGCGAGTCCACCGAGCCCGGCTCGGCCAGCAGCCCGTCCACCCCGTCGGTGACGTGGTCGCCGAGCGTGCCCACCCGGGTCGCGATCACCGGCACGCCCTGCTCGTGGCCGAGCCAGACCTGCTGGCTGGCCGTACCGCTGCGGTACGGCAGGACCAGCGCGTCCACGTCCGCGAAGAGACCGGGCACGTCCTCGGCGGCCACGTAGCCCGGGCGCAGCTCCACCCGGTCGGCGAGTCCCAGCTCGGCGACGAGCGCCTCCGTCTCGGCCTGCCCGCCCCAGAACTCGCCCGCCACGCGGAGCGCGACGCCGTCGGGCAGCGCGCGGATCAGCACGTCCAGCCCCTTGTACGGCCGGACCAGCCCGAAGAACAGCAGCCGCCGGTGCAGGCGGGCCTCCGCGGCCCTGCGCTGCGCCTTCACCGGCAGGTGCGGCGCCATCTGCGCCACCGTCACCGGCACCGGGGCGAGGCCGCGGGCCAGGTCCGCCTGCGCCCGCGAGTGCGCCAGGACCCCGTCCGCCCGCCGCAGCAGCGCCCGCATCAGCGGCACGTCGTACGGCTTGCGCTCGTGCGGCAGCACGTTGTGGCACAGCGCCACGACCTTCGTCCGGCGGCGCAGGCCGTACAGGATGCCGAGGTAGGGCGGGACCTGGACCGGGCTGAGCACGGCCAGGACCACCAGGTCGGCCGAGCGCAGCCGCCGCCCGCAGGCGAGCCAGCCGTCCGGGCGGCGCCAGTCGAGGAGCCTGCGGACGTTCCCGAACGGCTCGCCGTCGGGGCTGTCGGCGGTCTGCCGCCCCGGGTACAGGAACGACGGGTACTGCGCCCGCCACGACTCGATCACCACCTCGTGCCCGGCGGCCGAAAGGCGGTGGGCCAGCTCGGTGGTGTGCGCGGCCCCGCCGCCCTTGTACGGGTAGGTCGGCCCGACGATCGCGATCCGCATGCCTACTCGCTCCGGGAGCGCACGATCAGGTCGGCCAGCAGCGCCAGCGAGCCGATCAGCAGCCCGGTCACGAAGATGATGATGGTGTTGTTGGCCAGGTAGAACGGGGTCTTGACGTTGTCGTAGACCCCCTTCGCGATGCCGATGCCGACCAGCCAGATCGCCGGGGGCATGAGCACCTTGAGCGGGTTGAAGTACATCACCATCCGCAGCACCTGCAGGATGTAGCGGTAGGCGTCGGAGACGAAGCCGAACTTCGACTTGCCCGCCCGCTTGCTGTACTCGATCGGCAGGTAGTAGATGTCGTGCTGGTTCGACAGGAACGACAGCGTGATCGTCGTGACGCAGGAGAACCCGGGGGGCAGCAGCCGCAGGTAGGGCCGGGCCACCGACTTGCGGAAGGCCCGCAGCCCCGAGTTGAGGTCGGGGATCTTCTGCCCGGCCAGCAGCTCGGCGACCTTGCGGATGAACCACTTGGCCGGGACCCGCAGGAACTTGTGCGAGCCCTCCTCGGTGGTGCGCGCGCCCACGACCTGGTCGACGGTCGCGTCCTTCTCCAGGATCCGCACGAGCTCGGGGATGCGCTCGTTCGGGTAGGTCATGTCCGCGTCGGTCCACACGACGATCTCGCCGCGCGCCTCCTGCGTGCCGATCCGGCGGACCGTGCCCGACCCGCCGTTGCGGTGGAAGGCCCGGATCCGCATGTTCGGGAACCGCGGCGCGGCCTCCTGGAGCCGGGCCAGGGTCTGGTCGGTGGAGCAGTCGTCCACGGCCACCAGCTCGTAGGTGTAGCCGCTGCCGTCCATGGCCCGGCAGATGCGCTCGACCTCGTCGATGACGTGGTCCTGCTCGTTGTAGCAGGGCAGGACGATCGTGACGTACGGCGTTGCGTCCACAGCTGGTCCACTCTCGGGGGTCTCGGGCGTGCTCACGACCGGCGAGGATACTCCCTGACACCGTGGCCCGGACTCACATCACCCGCTTCGGGCCGCTCCGGCGCGGATCACCGGGTGACGACGGGAGCCGCCTCGGCCACGCCCGGCATGCCCTCGACCGCTCCGATCACCGTGTGCGCGTGGCGGGGATCCACCAGCCTGACGTAGTAGGACTCCAATTCGGCTGAATTCTTTGAGCTCTTGCGCATCAGGAAGAAGTCGAGCACCCGCCCGGCGTGCGCGGCGTCCTCGAAGTAGATCTGCTCGACCTCGCGCATGGCGACCAACCTGGCCTCGATCGCCTTCCTTCTCCCGCCGCGTGGCGGGCCCGCGCTCGGCGCACGGGCTCTCGTAGGGGAGCCGTCGGCCGCACAGTGTGATCTCGACGTCCGCCTTGCCCTCCCAGAACCGGCCTCCGACGACAAGGACGTTGGTGAACTGCGGCAGCTTGCCGAGCGCGGCCTCGAACCGCTCGGCGTCGGCCCGCCGGTGGAGCGTGCCCCGGAACGATTCCGGCATGTCCTCGAAAAGCACCGCCGAGATCAGATCCGCATCACCCTTGCTGCTCTCCCTGAAGTTCTGCCACGCCTCCTCTCGGGACTCGAACTCCACCTCCTTCACCTCGGGCATCGCCTCCAGCTTCGCCTGGAGCGCACGCCGCTGCCTCGGGGTGACCCCTCGCTTGCCGCATCGTCTGTGCCATTCACCGTCACCCGCACGGCACAGGAAGGCGCTGAACTCCGCCTCCTGCGGCCAGGGGCCGTCCGGCGGCGGGAAGACCTTCCGCCCGCCGGCCCAGGGGCCGTCCGCCGCCGCAGTCGCCTGGGCTCGCGTTCCACCGGAGGACGGCTCCTCGGCCCCGGCCGGTGTCGCGGAGGGGAACGCGAAGGCGGCGGCGGTGACGGCCGCGGCGAACAGCCCACGCCGGGCACCCGCGCGGGACGCGCGGAACGGACGTGCGGGGGACGGCTTCTCGGACTCCACCCGCCCGACTATGTCGATCTTCCGGTTCCCTGGCAAGCCGCTAGCCGTCCGAGCCGACGCGGCTCACCCAGCCGACGCCGGGCAGGGACTTCAGCGCCCTGGCGGCGGCGGGGAAGGCGGCCGGGTCGGAGAGCTTCACGTAGAAGGTCTCCACCGCCCTGTCCCACCGGAACATCCGGCTGGAAGACGGCTCCTCCGGGTAGTAGTGGCGGTCCAGCCGGATGCTGTCCTCGCGGCTCTGCAGGTAGACCGTCTCCGCCCCGGGCAGGTCCCAGATCCGGTCGAGGATCGCCTCCTTCTCCTCCGCGGTGGTGGGGTGCTCCGCCCCGCCGGACCGGTTCTCCGCGCACCGGTCCCAGTGCTGCCACTCCATCGCCTTCCCGCACAGGCGGACGGCGAGGTCGGCCTTGCCCGCCCAGAAGTCCGAGAGCTCGCGGTACACCGTCTCGACCTCGGGCATCCCCCTCAGCCGCCGGGCCACTTCGGCGAAGTCACCGCCGCGGTGGAGCCGGGCCCTGACGACGGGGTGACCGGCCCCCATGCCCTGCGGGAGCTCCTCGCCCGCGTCCGCGTAGTAGGCCAGCACCTCCCGGCGGCTCTCCTCCTCGCTCACGGGGACGACCTCGGCCAGTTCGGGCATGGACCGCATGCGCTCCGCGACCACCCGGGCGTTGGCCTCCGCGTCTCCGCCCCCGGAGCAGTTCGCCCCCATCATCCTGCCGCACGGGTAGACCACGAACCGCAGCTGGGCGGGGAGCGGCGCGTCGGGCGGGGGCAGCGGCTCGCGGGAGCGCTCGTACAGATACAGGCCCCCGAACCCGGCCGCCCCCAGCACCGCCGGCACCACGGCGCAGACGGTCAGCACCCGGACGTGTGCTCTCGCCCATTCCCGGCACGCCGCCGACCGCTCCCGGACCGTTCGCAGCCGGGCCTCCAGCCACGGCTCCCGGTCCGGATCCCCACCGCCGAAGGAAAGCTCCTCATGACCTGACATCCAGGAAACTATGCCGAACCGTTCCGGGGAACCGCCATCCAGACGTCGACCGCGAGCGACCAGGTGCCGTCCGGGGCCTCGGTGAGGGAGCGCTCGTCCTGGCGGGTGCGCAGCCGCATGACCTGGACGGGCGTGCCGTACGGCGCGACCTGCCCGGCCTCGGCGGCGAGCAGCACCGGGACGCGGCCGGCCGCCCGGACGCGGCCGGTCAGCCGGGCCACGTCGGCCGGGGACGCCAGGTCCGTGCCGGGCACCTGCGCCACCTCGGCCGCGGGCACCCCGCACACCCCCCGCACGAGCTGGGTGAAGCGGTCGGCGGTGACCCGCTCCACGACCAGCACCGCGGCGCCGTCCGGCAGCGCCGCGCACATCGCCTCGACCGCCGCGCGCTCCCCCCGGCCGACCGGGGTGAAGGCCGTCCCGATGGAGGTGACCGCGCCCGGCACCACCAGCAGCAGGACGCCGGCGACGGCGATGCCCTTCCGCGCGGCCGGGCCGTACCCCCGCTCCCGGGCCCGGCGCAGCACCCAGCGCAGGCCCCAGACGGCGAGCAGGACCAGGCCGGGCAGCACGACGGGGACGAGCCTCCGGGCGGCCCACGGGTGGTCGGGGGTGATGGCCGGGCGGTAGAGCGTGGTGACCGTGGTCCAGCCGACGACCGTCAGCGGGAGCAGCCACTCGGGCGCCCGCCCCCGCACGAGCCGGTGGGCCAGCACGGCGGCGGCCAGCGTGGCGAGCAGCACGGCCGGGACCCCGAGGTACCAGGCGACCCAGTGCAGCGAGTCCTCGTAGTAGAGCCGGGTCCCGTCGGCGGCCAGCCCGTTGGCCGCCTGGGTCTTGGCGATGAAGTCCGCGGTCGTCCGGTCCTCGGGGGTGGCGGGCACCCGGGTCACGGTCTGCAGCCGGGGCCGCAGCGCGAAGGCAGCCATCACGGCGACGACCAGCCCGGCCGCGGCCTCCGGCAGCCGCCGGACGCGCGCGAGGCGGCGCAGCGGCCCCGCCAGGCGGGGCCCGAGCGCGGCGGCGGCCAGTGCGAGCGCCAGCACGGCCGCGCAGACGGCCAGCAGGGGCCGCCACGAGCCCGACAGATACTCCAGGTACGGCTCGGCGAGCAGGAACGCGGCGGCGAAGCCCAGGCCCGATCCGGCCAGCAGCCCGCCGAGCAGCGGCGCCCCCAGCCGCCCGTCCGGGCGGCCCCCGGCCGTGCCCGCCTCCCCTGCCGCGGGCTCCCCCGCCGCCGGGCCCCCGGAACCGGCGGCCGCGCCCGCCCGGCGCAGGGCGATCAGCGCTCCCGCGTAGGCCAGCACGGGCAGCACGTCCCGCAGCCCGTCGATCCTGACCAGCACGGCCAGGCCGAGCACCAGCCCGGCCAGGAACGCCCCGGCCACCGCCGCCCGCCCGCTCCCGGGCTGCCCCGCCCCGCCGCTTCCGGGCGGGGCCGCACGGAGCCGGGAGCGCGCGTCCAGCAGCAGGCAGAGCCCGCCGAAGAGCAGGATCAGCGAGAGGATCTCGCTGAAGGTCGTCCGCGAGGTGTACAGCACCGGCATGCACACGGCGAGCACCGGCGCGGCGAGCACCGCCCACCGGGCCCCGGCCAGCCGGGCGACGGTCCCGGCGAGGACGAGCACGGCCAGCGCGCCCAGCACCGGCGGGGCCAGCAGCAGCCCGGCCAGGCCGCCCAGCCAGTGACCCAGCGCGTAGACCAGCGGCGGGCCCGGCATGAACTGCGGCACGACCGCGCCGCCGTGGTCGAAGAAGCCGACGCTGCCGAAGCGGAGCGCCGGGTCCGGCCCGCCGAAGGCCGCCTCGCCGTACGGGATCGGCAGCGAGCCGTGCTCCGCCAGCCAGACCGCGTACTGCGCGTAGGTCGCCGGGTCGCGCCGGACGATCAGCTGCTCGCTGTGGAGCAGCAGGTTGAACAGCCCCGAGCCCGCCGCGGCGGCGAGCACCCCGGCCACCTGCCACGCGGTCGCTCCCGCGATCGCGGGCGCCGTCCCGGCTCCGGCCGCGCCCTGCGGCGTGCCCGCGGCCCCGGCGCCGGGCAGGCCGCGCAGGCCGTACCGGCACAGCAGCGCGGCCGCGGCCAGGCCGAGCGGCACCGCGACCGGCGGCCGGAACCAGCCGAGTAGGAGCAGCGGGAGCCCGGCCAGCAGCCAGCCGGCCAGCACGAGCGCGGGTGCCGCCGAGACCGCGGCGAGCACCCCGCCCGCCGAGGGCCCGCGCGCGCGTCCCGGCCAGGTGCTCCTCATGATCCTCCCGAAGGGTGGTGGCGAGGCGCCGGTACGGCCCCGGCCCGCCGGAGCCGATAGCGTACGCGCAACACGCGAAGGGGGGCGGCGGGTGGTCGGAGGGGCGCGGGAGCACCGGTGGTTCGCGGCGCTGCTGGGCCTCGGGGCCGTGCTGCGGGCGGTCACGATGCTGGGCTACCGGCCGGCGATCTGGTTCCCCGACTCCTACACCTACGTCGTCACGGCGCTGAAGCCGCGCCCGGACCTGGTCCGTCCGGCCGGGTACCCGATGTTCCTGCGGCTGCTGGAGCCGTTCCACGGCTTCGGCGTGGTGGCTCTCGCCCAGCACCTGCTGGGGCTCGCGGCGGGCGTGCTGGTCTACCTCGCCGCCCGGCGGCTGCGCGCGCCCGGCTGGGCGGCGGCGCTCGCCTCCGCCCCCGTGCTGCTGGACGCCTACCAGATCGAGCTGGAGCACCTGCTGGTCTCCGACACCCTGTTCATGCTGCTCGTCGTCGCGGCGGTCCGCCTCGCCCTGTCCCGCGAGGTCACCCGGCGCACGGCGTGCGGGCTCGGCCTGCTGGTCGCGGCGGCGGCCCTCACCAGGACCGTCGGCCTGCCGCTGGTCGCCGTCTTCGCCGCCTGGCTGCTCTACCGGGCGCGGGGCCGTACGGCGGTGGCCGGCGTGATGCTGGCGGCGGCCGTGGTGCCGGTCCTGGCCTACGGGGCGTGGTTCCACGCGACGTACCAGCGGGTCGGCATCGTGGGCGCGAACGGCGTCTTCCTCTACGCGCGCACGATGGCGTTCGCCGATTGCGCGGAGATGGAGCCGCCCGCGGACCTGGCGGTGCTGTGCGACCCCCGCCCGCCGGAGCGGCGACCGCCCTCGCAGGAGTACATCTGGAGCGCCGACTCCCCGCTGGTGAAGCTGCCGGGCATCACCTTCAGCCGGGAGAACGACGAGCTGGCCGGGCGGTTCGCCGCGCTGGCCCTGCGCAGCCAGCCGCTCGACTACCTGGCCTCCCTCGTCAAGGAGCTGTCGCGCTCCTTCACCTGGGACCGCCCGGTCTACCCGGACGCGGAGATCTACGGCTACTACGAGTTCCCGGCCGAGACGCCCCCGCCGCCGGGCCGCTACCCGGCCACGGTGGGCGTGGAGTTCGCCGAGCGCTACGAGCGCGGGCCGATCGGGACCGAGATCGCCGAGCCGTACGCCGGCTGGATGCGCGCCTACCAGGACGTGGCCCGGCTGCCGGGCGCGGTGCTGCTGGTGGTCCTGCTGGTCCCGCCGGCGGCTGCGGGCCTGCGGCTGCTGCCGCGGCTCCGGCGGGGCGCCCGGCCGGACCGCGGGCCCGGACGGGCACCGGGCGCGGGGGCGGCGGGGGCGGCGGGGGCGTCCGACGCGGAGACGGCGGGGCCCCGGACCGGGCGGGACCCCGGTGCCGCGGCGTGGGTGCTGCCGTGGACGGTGGCGTCACTGCTGCTGGTGATGCCGGCGGCGGTCGCGGAGTTCGACTACCGGTACGTCCTGCCCGCCGTGCCGCTCGCCTGCCTGGCCCTCGTTCTCGCAGGTAGCAGGGCTTCTCTATCAAACGTTCCCTGAAATGTCCGAATTTGAGTATGCTGAGCGCCCAGATCATCACGGGGACCAGCAGGAGGGACGGGCATGACCAAGTTCAGCCCATGCCGACCCCTCGTCCTGACCGTGTGACCTAATCTTTGGGCGCGATGAGCGAGCCTAGGCAGCACAGCGCGTTGCCGCCGAGCAGGGAGGGTGCATGAGCGACCACCGGCATGTCGCCGTGAAGGATCGGACCATGCCGTCCGTCCCGCGCTCCCGCACCGCACGGCGCGCGGGCCGCGACACCCCTCCCCCCGAGGAGACCCTGCCGGGCAACCGGCCGCCCCGCGGCAAGGGCCGCCCCCCCGGGCGCATCGGCGCGGGCGGCTGGGCGGGCATCGGGCTGACGGGCCTGCTGGTGCTGGGCACGCTGGGCGGCTACAAGGTCTACCGGGACACCCTGGGCGAGATCAAGCAGGTCAAGATCACGGACAAGCTCGGCGACGATCGCCCGGTGAACGCCACCGGCGCGCTCAACGTCCTGCTGGTCGGCTCCGACACCCGCGAGGGCGACAACCTCAAGTACGGCCAGAAGATGGCCGACGCGGGCAAGCGCACCGACACGATCATCCTCATGCACATCTCCCCCAACCGGGACAAGGCGACGCTCGTCAGCTTCCCCCGCGACTCCATGGTCGACATGCCGGCCTGCGAAGGCGAGAACGGCAACCAGGTCCCCGCCCGGCGCGAGATGATCAACGCCGCGTACAACGAGGGCGGCATCACCTGCACCATCGCCACGATCGAGCACCTCACCGACATCCGCATCGACCACTTCGTCGAGGTCGACTTCACCGGATTCAAGAACATCGTCGACGCCCTCGGCGGCATCCGGATCTGCCTCAAGCAGCCGGTGGACAGCAAGAAGGCCAAACTCACCCTCGCCGCCGGCTGGCACAACCTCAACGGCGAGAAGGCCCTGGGCTACGTGCGGCTGCGCGACTACGGCGACAACAGCGACATCCAGCGGATCAAGCGCCAGCAGGTCTTCCTCACCCAGGTCGTGAAGAAGGCCACCAGCGGCGAGCTGCTCACCAATCCCGTCAAGCTCCAGTCCTTCATCTCCGAGGCCGCCAAGTCCGTCCGGATGGACGAGGAGCTGGCCAACGACCAGCAGGCCCTGATCGACATCGCGATGAGCGCCAAGGCGCTGACCGCCAGCGGCGTCAAGTTCATCACCGTCCCGTGGGGCGCCGACCCCACCGACAAGAACCGGGTCGTCTGGAAGCAGCCCCAGGCCAGCGAGCTCTTCGAGTCGATCAAGAACGACACCGAGGTGACCCCGACCGCGAGTCCCAGCGCCTCCGCCAAGCCCGCCGTCAAGCACGAGCAGGTCCGGGTCCAGGTCCTCAACGGCACCGACAAGCCGGGCCTGGCCGCCGACGTGGCGGGCAAACTCGCCGCCCAGGGCTTCGTGGTGACCCAGGTCGGCAACGCCCGCCCGGCCACCGGCAACGTGCCGAACACCTCGGTCCGCTACGCCAAGAAGGACGCCGCCCAGGGCCCCGACTACGCCGACGCCCTGGCCGCCCGCCTGTCCGGCGACAAGCTGCCGCCCACCGAGGGCAAGGTCAGGCCGGTCAGCTCGGAGAAGTACACCCCGCCCACCGGACCGATCGCCGAGCCGCCCACCGGACCGATCATCCAGCTGGTCATCGGCGACGACTGGAAGGGCGTGCGGGTGCCCACCAAGATCCCCGACTCCCTCAAGGACCAGGTCGTCGACACCAAGACCGACCCCTGCCAGTGACGCGGCGGCCGGGCGGGCCGCCTCCCGCCGGGTCCCCGCGGGCACGGTCCGGACGGCACGGCCCCGCGGGCTCCGGAGAGAGTCACGATTTCCCGCGAACCCCGCGTGAAGGCCGCTCCCGTGCGACAGACGGCGCGTCCGCGGACTATGGTTGGCAGGTCGGCGAGGCGAACCCGCCGGGCCCTGCGCGGCCGCATCCTCCGGGGCGTCTCCGCCGGTCTTCTCCGCCCCCGTCTCCGACAGATAGCTGAGCGTTTCCCTCGTGAGCGACACCCGATCACCCTTCTCGGTCCCGGCCCCCTGGAACGACGGCGCCTCCGGCGCCGGTCCCGCGGGGCCGTCGGACGGGCGGGGCGGGCCACCCGCCCCGTGGCCGATGCCCGAGCACGCGCAGCCGTCTGCGGCGCCCCAGCCCTCCTGGCCGGATCCGCCGCACTCCGGCGCGCCCGCCTCCGGATGGGGGAGCCGCCGCAGGCCCGAGGAGGAGACGGCCGGCGAGGTCACCGCGTGGGCCCACCCGCCGTACCGGGAGGCGCAGCCGCCCGCGCCGCGCGGCCCGCTGGACGCGGGCGCGGCCGCGCAGGGCGCCGTGCGGACCGGCGGCCGGGAGCAGGACGCCGTCCGCACCCCGGAGCGCGCGCCCGCGTGGGCACCCCAGCCCGCCGCCGGCGAGCGGCCCTTCTCGGCCTGGGAGACGTCCCCCGGCGAGCAGGGCCCGCGCCGGACCGGCGCGGACGCCGCGCCGGAGGAGGAGCCCGCCGCCCCTCCGGCCAGGAAGAAGCGCGAGCCGTACCTCGACAACGTCAAGTTCGTCCTGATCGCCCTGGTCGTGGTCGGGCACTCGCTGGTCCCCACGCTGGACGCGGACTCCGCCAAGGCCGCGTACATGTTCATCTACACGTTCCACATGCCGGCGTTCGTGCTGATCAGCGGTTACCTCGGCCGGAACTTCTGGAACTCCAACGCGAAGATCAACAAGCTCGTCGACACCATGCTGGTGCCGTACGTGATCGTGGAGATCGGCTACGCGCTCCTCCGCTTCTCGCTGGGCCAGAAATGGACGCTCACGATCACCGACCCGGCCTGGCTCAACTGGTATCTGCTGGCCCTGGTGCTCTGGCGGATCTCCACACCGATCTGGCACCGGATGCGGCAGCCGATCCTCGTCGCCTTCGTCATCTGCCTGGCCGCGGGCTTCTCGGAGATCTCCGGCGACTTCAGCCTCGACCGGTTCTTCGGCCTGCTCCCGTTCTACGTCATCGGCATGATGCTCAAGCCCGAGCACTTCGACCTGCTCAAGCCGCTCTGGGTCAGGATCACCGCCGGGATCACGCTCGCCGCCGGCGCCGCGGTGGCGATCCTCGTCGCCCCGCACGTCAACCTCAAGCCCGTCTACTTCCGCTACAGCTTCAAGAAGATGGACCTGGAGTGGTGGCTCGGGCTCGGCGTGCGCGGAGCCATGCTGCTGGCCGCGCTGGCCCTGACGTTCGCGCTGCTGGCGCTGGTGCCCCGGCGCGAGACCTGGTTCTCCGACCTCGGCACCCGCACGCTCTACGCCTACCTGCTGCACGGCGTCCCGGTGCTCATCGCCAAGGACCAGGGCTGGCTGGACGTCTCCTGGCTGCACGGCCCGCTCGGCGTGATGGCGATCGCCTCCAGCTCCCTCGCCCTGGCGATCGTCCTGTGCCTGCCGGAGACCCGCACGCTCTTCAAGTGGCTGCTGGAGCCGCGCCTGGTCTGGCTCTACCGGCGGCCCGCGGAGTCCAGGGACGGCGGCGAGCCCGCCCCGGCCCCGGCCCCGGCCAGGGAGAGTTCAGCGGCCGTTCCCCGGTAGTTAACGCGACACACGCGGTGACGACGGAACCGGCGCCCAGCATCGGGATATGCGGGTATGTATCGGGACGGTCGTCCGTCACCCCGAAGACGCCCGGATCATGCATCGGCAGATCCGGGCGCTCCTCGACGCCGGGCACGACGTCACCTACGTCGCGCCCTTCACCGACTGCAACGTCACCCCCGGCCCCCGGATCCGGGCGATCGACGTGCCCCGCGCGGCCGGACGCCGCCGCGGCCGGGCGCTGCGGGCCGCCCGCGGCGCCCTGAGGCGCGGCGTCGACGGCGCGGACCTGCTCCTCGTCCACGACGCCGAACTGCTGTCCCGGCTGCCCCGGCGCCGCCCCGTCACCGTCTGGGACGTGCGGGAGGACCCCGTGGAGACCGCCGCCGCGGCGGCGGCCCGCACCCGCCTCCCGGCGCCCCTGCGCGGGCCCCTGCTCGGCAGGGCCGGGACCCGCGCCGAGCAGCGCGTCCGCCTCATCCTGGCCGAGGAGGCCTACCGGGAGCGGTTCACCGGCTCCCACCCCGTCGTCCCCGAGACCGCCTGCGTGCCCCGGCGTCCCCCGCTCCCGCCCGGGCGGCAGAACCGGGTGGTCCACCTCGGCGGGCTCTCCGCGGACCGGGGCGCGGCGGAGCTGGTCGAGCTGGCCGAGCGGCTGGCCCCGCACGGGATCCGGCTGGACCTGATCGGGCCCGCCGACCCCGCGACCCGGCCGCTGCTGCGGGACGCGCAGCGCCGGGGCCTGCTCGACTGGTACGGCCACGTGCCCAACCGGCACGCGGCGCGGATGATCGAGGGTGCGATCGCCGGGCTCGCGCTCCCGCACGCGGTGCCCGGCGACCCGCGGCCGGCGCCCACAAAGATCATCGAGTACATGGCCCGGGGAGTCCCGGTGGTCACCACCCCGCAACCGGCCGCGGCCGCCCTGGTCGAGCGGGTCGGCTGCGGCCTGGTCGTGCCCTCCGGCGACGCCGGCGCCGCGGCGCGGGCCGTGCTGGGGCTCCGGGACGACCCGGAGGGCGCGGCGGCCATGGGCGCCCGCGGCCACGCCGAGGCCGCCCTGCACCACGACTGGCCCGACCACGCGGGCGCCTTCGTGGCCCTGCTGGAGGAATGGGCGGGCAAACCGGTGACGGCGGGCCGTGGGCTTGGTGTACTTGAACCATGGCACGCCATCTGATCCAGGGCCGCGAGGTGACCATGCCGGTGCGGGTCCGGGAGGCCGCTGTCTCCGGCGCCTGCTACCTGGTGCGGGCCGACGCGGCCCGGGCGGTGCTCGCCTACTCCGGGCTGGACGCCGCCGAGGTCCTGCCCGGCAAGGCCCTGTGCACGCTGGCGTTCGTCGACTACGCCGACGGCGACCTGGACTCCTACCACGAGTTCGGGGTCGCCTTCCTGATCCGGCCGCCGGAGGCCGGGCCGGCTCCGCGCCGGGGGCTGCGCGCGAACCTCGCCGAGCTGCGCCGCGCGGGGGCGGGCACGTTCGTCCACTGGCTCCCGGTGGACCAGGGCTTCACCCTGGAGGCCGGCCGGGCGATCTGGGGCTTCCCCAAGGAGCTGGCCGAGCTGGACCTGCGCCTGGACTCGCCGTACAAGCGGTGCGTCGTCCGCCGCGACGGCCGGCTCGTGCTCGACCTGCTGGTCAAGCCCGGGCTCAGGGTGCCGGTCCGCGGCTCCCTGACCCCCGCCGACGCCTACAGCCACCTCGACGGCGTCACCCGCCGCATCCCCTGGTCGGTCGCCCCGCGCGGGGTGCGGGCACGTCCCGGCGGCGCGCTGATCCGCCTGGGCAACCATCCCGTCGCCCGGGAGCTGAGCGAGCTCGGGCTGCCCAAGCGGGCCCTGGGCTCCTTCACGGTCGCCCGCACCGCCATGGTCTTCGGTGAGGCCAAGACCCTCTGAGGGCCCCTCAGTGCCCTCCGGCGACCTTCCGCCCGGCGCCCGGCGGGAGCACGCCCGCGGACGCCGCACGGCGGCGTACGGCGGACAGGTCAGACGATGGGCGGGCGGCCCAGCCGGAGCATGCGCCAGGCGGTCTTCCAGCCCATCGGGCGCCGCTCCCCCGCCGGCTCGCGCAGCCCCTCGCGGAAGCCCGAGAACCAGGCCCGCAGGGCGGTGCCGGAGCGCTCGCGGACCAGCGTGAGGATGATCCAGTTGAGCAGGTAGAGGACCGCCAGCGGCCAGGGGAGGTTGCGGCGGGCCAGCCAGACGCGGTTGCGGGCGTTGAGCCGGTAGAAGTCCGCGTGCCGGGTCGGCGGCACCTGCGGGTGGTACATGACGGTCTTCGCGTCGTACTCGATGCGGTAGCCCTCACCGAGCAGCCGCCAGGCCAGGTCGGTCTCCTCGTGGGCGTAGAAGAACCGCTCGGGCAGCCCGCCGACCTGGAGGAAGGCCGAGCGGCGGATCGCGCAGGCGCCGCCGAGGAAGGTCGTGACCGGGGACGACCGCTCGGGGTCGCCCGCCCTCAGGCGGGGGACGTGGCGGCGCTGGCCGGCGCCGCCGTCGGGGTCCATCACCCGGAAGGAGACGACCGCGAGGTCGTGCTCGGTGGAGAACCGCTCCCGCAGGTGGGTGACGATGTTCCGCTCGCCGTACCAGCCGTCGTCGTCGAGGAAGAGCACCACGTCGCCGGAGCACTCCTCGACACCGCGGTTGCGACCGGCCGGGATGCCCGCGTTGTGCTCCAGCCGCACGGTCTTGATCGACGCGGACGAGCCGGGGGGCACGGTGACCGGGAGCTCCGGGACGTCCGCGCCGTTGCCGACGATGACCACCTCGACGTCGCCGTCGTCCTGGTTCAGCGCGGACTCGACCGCCCGGCCCAGCTCGGGGATCCGGTTACCCATGGTGAGGATGACGCACGAGATCTTCAACGCGTCATCGTCCTGACGCGTCGCGGACACGTGCGGGGCATACTTTCATGATCACCGAGTCTGCTGGTGCGGGCGTTTCTGGCGGAGGTGCGGCCTGGTGATTCACCAGGGGACAAGCGTATCGGAACCGCCGGCGAACACCCACCGATCCGGTGGGTGTTCGCACCTACGACGCGCCGGGACGCCGTCCGGTTCCTCACGACAGCCGCCGGGACGCCAGAATGCTCACCAGGTGCAGGACCATCTGCAGGACCGCCACCACCAGGCAGGCCGCCACCAGCACCCGCGTCGCGGCCAGGCCGCCGCTCACCAGGTCCCAGACGGCCGCGACCACCACCAGCAGCGA
Organism: Planomonospora alba; assembly: GCF_039534085.1. Classification (NCBI taxonomy): domain Bacteria; kingdom Bacillati; phylum Actinomycetota; class Actinomycetes; order Streptosporangiales; family Streptosporangiaceae; genus Planomonospora; species Planomonospora alba. Next base: position 72,297 of record NZ_BAAAUT010000003.1, on the reverse strand, counting down.
CAGCTCGACCGCCTGCACGATGCGGTGGAACTTCAGCGCCGCCGCGGCCTTGCGCGCCAGGCCGAGCCCCCGCGACCGGAACTGCTCGGCCGAGGACTCGGTCGCCGCCACCAGGCCCGAGCGGGCCCGGGCCACGTCGACCAGGTCGGTCTCCGCCTTGATCAGGATCGCGCCGAGCGCGGCGCCGAACCCCGCCACGGTGTACCAGTCGGGGAGCGTCTGCGACGCCCGGAAGCCCAGCCCGATCAGCAGCGCCGCCTCGGCGAAGTAGTGGCCGACCCGGTCGAGGTAGACGCCCGTGATGGAGGTCCGCCCGGTCCACCGGGCCAGCTCCCCGTCGGAGCAGTCGAGCAGCAGGTAGATCTGGACGAGCAGGGCCGCGCCCACGGCCGCGCCGAGCCCGGGCAGCGCCAGGACCGCGCCCGCCGCCAGCCCCGCCAGGATCATCAGCCAGGTGGTCTGGTTGGGTGTGATCGGCGTCTTGGCCAGCAGCCACGTGACGTAGATCGACAGCTTGCGCATGTAGAGCACGCCGGCCCAGTGCTCCCCGCTGTTGCGCTCCATGGTCGAGTGCGGCTGGGCCACCGCACGGAGCTCAGCGACCGACGGCCCGGACATAGTCCTCAACCCGATCCCTGATCTCCGACTCCGACAGGCGCAGGTGCTCCAGGATCGTGTAGCGCCCGGGGCGGGTCGAGGGCGCCAGCGCGACCGCCGCGGTGAACTGCTCGGCGCTCAGCCCGACGTCGCCGGGCGTGACCGGCAGGCCGTGCCCGCGCAGGCAGTCGACGACCTGGGCCAGCCGGGCGGCGTCCCGGCGGAGGAAGAAGCAGAAGGCCGTGCCGATCCCGGCGAGCTCGCCGTGGTTGGAGGTGCCTGGGTAGAGCTGGTCCACGGCATGAAGGATCTCATGGTCTCCGCCGCTGGAGGGACGGGACGACCCGGCGATGACCATCGCCATCCCCGACAGGATGAGCGCCTCGGCCAGCACGGTCAGGAACGCGTCCGACTCGATCGAGTCGCTCCGGCCGACGACCGCCTCGGCCGCGGTGCGGGCCATCGAGCAGGCCAGCCCGTCGATCGGCTCGCCCCGCTCGGCGTTGCCGAGCTGCCAGTCCTCGATCGCCGACAGGTTGCTCAGCACGTCGCCGACGCCGGAGCGGACCAGCGCGGGCGGCGCGTCGTGCACGAAGTCCAGATCGACCACGATGGCCAGCGGCATGGGCACGCCGAAGGATCCCTTGCCGCTCTCGTGGGTGAGCGAGGCCACCGGAGAGCAGATCCCGTCGTGCGACAGGTTGGTGGCGACCGCCACCATCGGGATCCCGGCCAGCGAGGCGGCGTACTTCGTCGCGTCGATGGTCTTGCCTCCGCCGATGCCGACGAGCGCCTCGTAGGCGCCCTTGCGCAGGTCGGCGCCGAGCGCGACGGCGGCGTCCACCGAGCCGTCGGGGACCCGGAAGACCTGGGCCTCGCCGAGCGTGGAGGCGATCACCGAGGCGATCCGGTCGCCCTGGCCCGCGCCCACCGCCACCGCCACCCGCCCGGAGGTCGCCACGCGGCTGTCGGCCAGCAGCGAGCCGAGCTCCGCGATCGCGCCCCGCCGTACCTCCATGGTCAGCGGGGCCGGGAGCATCCTGGCTAGTATCGGCACGCGATCTCCCGCGCCTTCGCCAGGTCGTCGTGGTTGTCGACCTCGACCCACGCGACGTCCCCGATGGGCGCGACCGCGATCTTCTCGCCGCGGTTCACCAGCTCCTGGTAGCCGTCCTCGTAGTACAGCTGCGGGTCGTGCTCGAAGGTCGCCCGCAGCGCGTCGGCCAGGCGCGCGCCGGCGCCCGGGCGGATCAGGGTCGCGCCGATGTACTCGCCCGCGGCGGAGGCGGGGTCCATCAGCTTGGTGATCCGCTTCAGGTGGCCGTCCTCGTCGAGGACGACCTTCATCTCCTCGTCGGCGAGCTTCTTGACGTCGTCGACGGCGAGCAGGATGTCGCTGGTGGCCGGGGCCGACAGCAGCGTGTGCTCCACCGAGACCGGGTGCACGGTGTCGCCGTTGACCAGCAGCACACCCTGGTCGAAGTAGTCGCGCGCGCACCACAGGGAGTAGGCGTTGTTCCACTCCTCGGCCTTGTCGTTGTGCACGAGGGTGAGCTTCACGCCGTGCCGCCGCTCCAGTTCGGCCTTGCGCTCGTGTACGGCCTGCGCCTGGTAGCCGACGACGACCACGACGTCACGGAGGTCGGCCGCCGCGAGGTTCCGCAGCGAGATGTCCATGATCGTGGTGTCGCCGTCGACCGGCACGAGCGCCTTGGGCAGCGTGTCGGTGTACGGCCGCAGGCGACGTCCGGCCCCGGCGGCCAGCACCATTCCCAGCAACGTGCACTCCTCATCCAAGTGAGACCCTCGGCGGGCTCTCCTGGCCCCAAAGGTTAGTTCCCTTTGACCCCTGATCGTGTAATCCGGGGTTCGCCCGCCGTTCCCCGACCGGTGGTCCGCGGCTCTCAGCCGGGCGTGCCGCCCGCCGAGGGGCCCCGCCCGGAGCGGGGCACGGGCGCCCAGCAGGTGAAGCCCTCCCAGCCGAACAGCCCCCACAGGTAGAGCGCGAGCAGCACGAAGACCGGGACCACCTGGCCGGTGATCCCGCCCAGGGCGATCAGCAGCATGCGCCCGTCCCAGCCGAGGCCGGCCGCGGCCAGCCAGAGCGGCGGGCGCAGGCCCTCCCGGACCCGGTTGACGACGTCGTAGTGGTGGAAGACCACCGCGCCGAGCAGCGCGAAGACCAGCCATGGCGGCACACCGTGCGCGAAGCCCACCGCCGCGGTGAAGCCGTACTCGGTCAGGCGCAGGATCGGCGGGACCAGCCAGTCGAGCCGCCCGTCGTGCGGGTGGGAGCTGCCCGGGCCGGTCAGCAGCAGCGCGACGGCGGGCGCGAACACCGCCAGGTCGTCGGTGCCGGCCACGCCGATGCTCAGCAGCACGCCGGTCACGAACATGCCGACCAGGGCGGGCGGCAGCGGCGGGAGCTGCCCCGCCACCAGGGCGCCCATCACCCGGGAGGGCACCCCGTCGTCGCGGTGGACCGCCACGGCGCCGCGCGCGAAGAGCACCGGGCGCGGAGAGGGGCGCCACGGGGGACGCGGTGAGGAACCGGCCATCAGACCATCGACCTGCCCATCCTGCCTCCGAGCATGTAGAGCGTGGCCAGGCCGCCCCAGGCCAGCAGGGCGAGGAAGGTCACCCGGGCGTCGAACACCGCGGCGGTCACCGCGATCAGCGCCGTGCGCTCCCCGATCGGGAGGACGATCATCCTCTTCAGCCAGCGCGTGAAGGAATCCTGCTCCAGGCGGCGGGAGAGCCCGGCCACGCCGCCCGCCGCGCCGGCGGCGTCCCGGTCACCGCCCGCACCGGCGGCGCCCGGGGCGTCGCCCGTGCCCGGGGCGCGGGCCGCGCCGGAGGCGGCCGCGGCGGCCCGCGCCTCCGTGTAGGACGAGTCGAGCATGTGCCGGAGCGCCTGCAGGACCAGGGCCGCCACGGCCAGCCGCCAGATGTCCTCCGCGCCGTCCCCGGCGCCCCCGGCGGCCGTGCCCGCGGCGTATCCGAAGGCCAGGCCGGCGTAGACGGCGTACTCCTTGACCCGGTCGAAGGTGGCGTCCAGCCACGAGCCGAACACGGAGAACGCGCGGGTGTAGCGGGCCAGCTGGCCGTCCACGCAGTCGAACACGAACGACAGGTAGAACAGGACGGCCCCGGCGATCCGCGCCTCGCGCGTGCCCTCGGAGAACCAGACGGCCGCCAGCGCGGCCAGGCCGACCGAGATGCCGGTGACCGCGTTCGGGGTCAGCCGCAGCTCTGCGGCGAGCCGGACGAGGTACGGGGACCAGGAGCTCACGAAGTAGGTGGTGAAGAAGCCGTCGTCGCCCTTGACCGCCGCCTCCAGCCGGGCGCGGTCCTCGTCCACCTCGGCCAGGCGCCGCACGGCCGCGTCGGCGGCCGGCTGCCCGGCCACCCGGTCGCAGTGCAGCCGCCCCGGCGCCGCCGCGCGGACCGGGACGCCCGCGCGGACCAGGCCGTCCAGGAGCAGCGCGCAGGCTCCGGCGCCGTCCGCCGCCGTGCCGGCTCCGTCCGGTCCGGCCTCCTGGGAGCCCCCGGCCGGCCCGTCCCTCCTCTCGGCCCGCGCGGCCAGCTCCTCGGCGACCTCGGCGAGGGCTTCGAGGTGGGACTCGCCGACCTGGAGCACGCCCCGGAAGGTGCCGTTGGCGCCGGGGAGGGGCGCGCCGGAGGCGCCGGCGGCCACCACCCGGCCGTCCTCCACGCGGACCGGCGGGCGGAGCGGGCCGGGGTCCTCGCCGTCCGCGGTCGCGACCACCGCCCCGGTGCCCCGCCCGGGACGGCCCAGCAGTACGGCCAGCGCCTCCGTGTGGGCCACCAGGTCGCCCGCCAGCACGGCCACCGGGCCCGGGGAGTCGCGCGCCAGCCGGGCGACGCGGCGCAGGTCGTCGGCGAGCCCCCGGGAGCCGTGCGAGCCGATCAGGTGGGTCCCCTCGGCGGCGCGGATGACGGCGCCGGACCTGCCCACCACGTGCACGTCCCGGACGGGGAGGGCGGCGAGCTGGGCGGTCAGCCGGTCGGCGAGGGTCCCGTCGCCGCAGCGCAGCGCGGCGGCCGCGGTGGTGGCGAGCACGACGGCGGTCGTCCCGGGGGCACCGGACTCCGGGGGCGCGGGCGGAGGGACAGGGGCGGGGTCACGCAAGCCGGGCTCCTTCGCATCCGACGGGGTCACCGTACGAACCGGGGAGTGCGCACCCAGCGTAGCGAGATCCTGACGGGATATCACGGGAGCGCGAGCGGCGGTCTTCCGGCAGCGGGCCCCCGGGCGGGAGCGGTCCGCCCGGCCGCTACCCTCGCCTCCGTACCCGCAGCACTGGAGGATCGCGCCGTGACCGCCCCTGAACCACGCCGCCGCGCCGTCGCAGTCGTCCTCGCGGGCGGGATCGGCCAGCGGGTCGGCCGGGACACCCCCAAGCAGCTCATCGAGATCGCCGGCAGGACGATCATCGAGCACACGATCTCCGTGTTCGACGGCGCTCCGGAGATCGACGAGGTCCTCGTGCTGATGACGCCCGGCTTCACCGGGGAGGTGGAGCGGCTCGTCGCCCGCAACGGCTTCACGAAGGTGACCGCGGTGCTGGAGGGCGGCGCGACCCGCACCGAGACGACCCGGCGGGCGCTGGATGCGCTGGCCGGGCGGGACTGCGACGTGCTCCTGCACGACGCCGCGCGCCCGCTGCTGGAGCCGCACGTCATCACCGCGTGCGTGGCGGCGCTGCGCGACCACCCGGCGGTGGAGGTGGCGATCCCGAGCTCCGACACGATCGTGGTCACCGCGCCCGGGCCGGACGGCGAGACCGTCCACGACGTCCCGGACCGGCGCCGGCTGTGGCGGGCCCAGACCCCGCAGTGCTTCCGCCTGGAGGTGATCCGCGACGCCTACGAGCGGGCCTTCGCCGACCCCGGGTTCGGAGACCGGCCCGCCACCGACGACTGCGGCGTGCTGCTGCGCTACCGGCCGGACGTGCCGATCCGCATCGTGCCGGGCAGCGAGCTCAACATGAAGGTCACCCATCCCGTGGACGTCGTCGTCGCCGAGACCCTCCTGCGCTTCGCCGCGGGCTCCGGCGGCCGGAGCCCGGCGGCCGGCCGGGACCGGTGACCGCCCGGCCCCGGCCGCCGCAGCCCGTCACCGGCCGGGTCCGGCGGGGCCGGGTCAGCCGCGCGGCTTGGCGAGGCTGCGGGGGCTGGTGAGGAAGCCCCAGCCCCACGAGATGTGCATGGTGGCGTAGACGAGCGGGAGCCGTAGGAGCGCGCCCTTCGGCAGGCCGCTGCCGGTCACCGCCGAGCCGGCGAGGATCGCCGCGAGGTAGCCGCCGGGGATCAGCAGGCCGGGCCAGAAGAACGGCGAGACGACCAGGCCGACGATCATGGCCAGCACCGCCAGCGGGGGCGCCAGGTAGCGCAGGTTGATCGTGCCCTCGTGGGTGCGGGCGACCACGCGCCGCCAGCGGCCGTAGTGGAAGTACTGCTTGGCCAGGGCCTTGACGTTCGGCCGGGGCCGGTAGGAGACGCGCATCCGCGGCTGGAACCAGACCAGGCCGCCCGTGGAGCGGATGCGGTGGTTCATCTCCCAGTCCTGGGCGCGCAGGAAGTGCTCGTCGTAGCCGCCGACCCGCTCCAGCGCCTCGCGGCGGAAGACCCCCAGGTAGACGGTGTCGGCCGGGCCGGCGGTGCCGCCGGTGTGGAACCGGGCGCCGCCCACGCCGATCTTCGAGGTCATGGCCCGCGCCACGGCCTGCTCGAAGGGCGTGACCCCCTCGGCGGCCATGATGCCGCCGACGTTGTCGGCGCCGGTCTCCTCCAGGGTCTCCACCGCGACCTTCAGGTAGTCCTCGGGGAGCATGGCGTGGCCGTCCACCCGCGCGACGATCCCGTACCGGGAGGCGGCGATGGCGGCGTTGAGCGCGTTGGGCGTGCGCCCGGTCGGGTTCGGCACCACGGTCACCCGGGGGTCCTCGGCCGCGATCGCGTCGGCCACCTCCTGGGTGCGGTCCTGGGAGGGACCGACCGCGAGAACGACCTCGATGGGTCCTCCGTACCGCTGCGAGAGGACCTGGTCCACCGCCTCCCGCAGATGGCGCTCCTCGTTGAGCACCGGGATGACGACGGAGATGGGCGGCCAGACGCGCGTCTCGGGGGACGGCGCCGGCACCTGTGCGGGCGAGTCGGGGAACTGCTTCATGGCGTCGCTCACGCTACTGTACGGACGGGTACCTCATCGACCCAGTCAGGAGCCTAGGGGGGCTGATGCGCGACCCGGAAGACGAGGACTCGGGTGTACGCGTGGGCCGTGACGCCTACGGCGGCGTCCGGGTGCCTCCCCGGCGCCGCAGGCCCGTCCGGAGCGCCCGCGCCCGGCGGCGCAACCTCGTCGCCTCCGGAGCGCTCTCCCTCCTGGTGCTCGCCGGTTCCGGTGCCGCGTGGGCTCTGACCGACCTCACCACGAGCCGGATCCGGCCGGTCGACGCGGGCGTGACCGAGACCCGGGCCACCGGGGCGATGAACATCCTGCTCGTCGGCGTGGACCGGCGCGACGACCTCAACCGGCAGCAGCAGAACCGGCTCAAGCTGGGCCGGGAGAGCGGGCAGCGGACCGACACCATGATGGTGATCCACCTGTCGGAGGACCACCGCAGGGTCACCGTGGTCAGCCTTCCCCGGGACACCTGGACGACGATCCCCGGCAAGGGCGAGCACAAGATCAACGCCGCCTACCAGCTCGGCGGTCCCAAGCTCGCGGTGCGCACGGTGCAGGACGCCACCGGGCTGCCGATCCACCACTACGTCGAGGTCAACGTGCTCGGCTTCATCAACGTGGTCGACGCGCTCGGCGGCGTCTCGGTCTGCACCCCGGTCGCGATCGACGACCCGAAGACCGCCCTGACGCTCCAGCCGGGCACCTACGAGCTCGACGGCGCCAAGGCCCTCGCCTACGCCCGCACCCGGGCCACCGCCCGCTCCGACCTCGACCGCATCGACCGCCAGCAGCAGGTCGTCTCGGCCCTGCTGGACCGGGCGCTGAGCGGTGACACGCTGACCGACCCGGCCAAGCTCGCCAGGTTCCTCGACAGCGCGCTGTCCACGATCCGCGTCGACGACGCCCTCCGCGGCGACCTGCTGGGCCTGGCCGACCAGCTCAAGGACGTCTCCACCGACGACGTGGCCTTCGCCACGGTCCCGATCGCCGACCCCGACCACAAGACGCCGACCGGCGAGTCGGCCGTGCTCTGGGACAAGGACGCGGCCCGCGCGCTGTTCCGCCGGATCGCCGCCGACGAGCCGCTCACCGCGCCGACCGGGCCGGCGGGCTCCGCTGGGGCGACGCCGCCGGCAACGCCCCGGCCGGCGTCCACCGCGACGGCCACCACCGCATCCACCGGGGCGCCCGCGGCTTCCCCGTCCTCCTCTCCCGCGTCCTCCGCGGCCCCGCTGACCGTCCCGCCGGAGCGGATCTCCGTGAAGGTGCTCAACGGCACCCTGATCACCGGTCTGGGCGCGCGCACCAGAGATGACCTGGTCGCCGCGGGCTTCCTCGTGCCCGAGGCCGCCGGGAACACCCAGCGCCGGGACTACGAGGCCCCGGTCGTCCGGTACGGTCCCGGCCGCGAGGACTCGGCCAGGACCGTGGCCGCGGCCGTTCCCGGGGCGGAGCTGCGCCGCGTCGACGACCTCGGCGACCGGATCGAGCTCATCGTCGGGCGGAAGTACTCGGGGGCGAAGAAGGTCGCCGTGCCGGAGCCGGCCGGACCCGCCACCCCCGCGGCCACCCCCGCTCCGAGCGCCTCCCCCACCGCCAGGACCGCGACGCAGAACATCTGTAAAAACTGACATAAAACGCATGTCACCCCCGTCTCCGGGCAGAGGAAAGCGGGCGGAGGTGATGATCGTGCTCCCTGCATTCGACGTACAGACGCGGCGTGAGAACTCCTGCACGGTGATCCGGGTGAAGGGGGAGCTGGACATGTCCGTCGCCCCCCGTCTCCGGGCCGCGATCGACCGGGTCCTGGCGGAGCCCGGCCGTCCCTGCCTGGTGATGGACCTGACGGAGGTGCCGTTCTGCGATTCCGTCGGGCTCGGCATCATGGTGAACACCCTCACCCGGGTCCGGGACTCCCGCGGCCGCCTCGTCCTCGCGCTCGCCCCGGGGATGATCGCCCACCTGCTGACGATCACCAACCTGGACCGGCACTTCGAGACGTACGGCAGCGTGGAGGAGGCCTTCGGCGCCTTCGACGCCGCGGCCTGAACGGCAGCGGCCCGGAGCCCGGCCTGAAGCGCGGCGGCCCGGCGCGCCTCAGGCCGGGGAGGCCGGGATGGCCGGGGAGGCCGAGGGCTCCGGGAACGCCGGGAACGCCGGGAACACGGCCTCGATCACGGTGCCGCCACCGGACTCGGCGCGGACCGCGCAGGTGCCGCCCGCCTCGGCGGCGTACTCGCGCATCATGTCCGGCACCGCCCCGCCGGGCAGTCCCCTCCCCCCGACGGCGACCGTGACCCGCAGGCGTCCGCCCCCGTCCAGCCCCACCCGCACGTCCGCCGCGCCCGCGCGCCCCCGTGCCTCGACCAGCGCCTGCCGCACGATCCGGTAGGCGGCCGCCTCCACCGCCCCCGGCAGCCCGGCCAGGTCCCCGGTGACCGCCACGGCCGCCTCGCCGTCCGCCAGGGCCCGTACGGCCCCCTCCAGCCCGAGGTCGTCCAGCACGGGCGGGCGCAGGCCGTACACCAGCTCGCGGATCCGCGCCGAGGCCTCGTCCATTCCCGCGCGCAGCCGCCGCAGGGTCAGCTCCACCTCCTCGGGGGAGGTCCGCACGGACAGCCGGGCCGCGTTGATCGACGTGGCCATGACGTGGATCGAGCGGCCCAGGCCGTCGTGCACGTCGCGGTAGAGGCGGCGGCGCTCCTCCTCCCGGGCGGCGAGGACGCGCTCCCGGGAGCGGGTCAGCGCGCCGGACAGCCACGCGGCGTGCGCGGCGTCGGCGACGTAGGGCACCAGGGCGGCCAGCACCCGCTCCTGGTAGGAGTCCGGCAGCCTCCGGGCACCGGCCGGGCCGACCAGCAGGCGCCCCACCCGCACGCCGTGCCAGACCAGCGGGACCTCGCGGGCCACCTCCGGCAGCTCGCCCGCGCAGGTCCGCACCCCGTCCACCTCCACCGCCGCCCCGGCCGCGGACATCCCGGCGCGGACCGCCTCCGCCGCGACCGCGAGCGCGCCCGCCGGCTCGGCGTGGGCCACCGCCTCCCGCAGCCGTACGGCCAGCAGCTCCGGATCCCCGCCCGGCCCGTAGAACGCCCGGTCAAGCAGCCGCCGCAGGGCGCGCTGGAGCGGGCGGAAGAACGCCCCGGCCAGCAGCGCCCCGGCCATCCCGGCGAACTGGTGGCGGCCGGAGACGAGCAGCCCGGCCAGGGCCGCGGCCCCGAGGTAGGCCGCGCCCAGTGCGCCGAGCAGGGCGGCCGCGATCACGGTGCGGCCGACCAGGGTGTCGATGGCGTACAGGTGGTGGCGGGTGACCGCGACCACGACGGCGGCGGGGATGGCCGCGGTCGTCACCATCGCCGCCGTCGAGTAGGGGTCCCAGGACTCGACGGCCAGGTTGGCCGCCACCGCGTACAGCAGCCAGCCGATCTGGCGGCGCCGTACCGCGCCGGCGGAGGCGAACCGGAACAGCAGCGAGAGCAGGCAGACGGCCTCGGCGACGTGGTAGGTGTTCACCGGCAGCGCCGCGAACCAGTCGTTCACCGGTCCGGCCCAGGCCGCCGCCAGCGGGTTGGGGCCGCGCGGGGAGTCCGCCGGGACGGGCCGGCAGACGAACGCCGCGGCCTGCAGCAGCGTGAGGGCGGGCACGGCCGCCGTGACGGGGAGCCAGCGCCGCGACGGGGGCCGCCCGTCGGGGTACAGCAGCGGGAGCAGCTGGTCCACCAGGACGACCGCGAGCGCGCCCACCCCGGCGTTGACCGCGAGGGGCCAGTACGTCGCGGCCTGCTCGCCTCCGTGGCGGAGCCACTCGAAGACGGCCTGGGAGGGGCTGAGGACCGCCGTGGCGAAGCCGCCGGCGATCATCAGCCAGGCCACCCGCAGCCGCGGCCGGCGCAGCACGAGCAGGGCGCCCAGCACCGGGTAGGCGATCCCCACCACGTCGTCGCCGGTCAGCACGGCCGGGCGCGGCCCGCCGCCGGGCAGCGCGAACCGCGCCGCCGCCCCCGCCACCACCATGGCCACGGCCACGGCCGCAGCCGCAGCCGCCAGAACCACCGCCGAGCGGCGCATGCGTTCCTTCCTCTCCGTACCCTTCCCGCAGGGCCGGTCGTACCGAATCCGATGTCCCGCGGGACCTCCGCGGACACTTGTCAGACACCGGATCGCGGAGAAACGTTCTCACGGATTCCGCGGGGAAAGCACTGGTTTCCCACGCATTCCTCGGCGAGGAGGCCGCTTCGCTCCGGTCCCCGCCCCCTCCGGGGAAGATCCGTACGGCGGCGCGCCACGGCCGGGCGGGTCCGCGCGGGTCCGGGTCCGCGCGGGTCCGGGTCCGGGTGGATCCGCGCCTCACACCGGCGACCAGGGCAGCAGGTCCTGGGCGTAGACGTCCCAGAGGCGGCCGGCGAAGAACCGGCCGAACCTGCCCAGCGCGGAGAGCCGGCCCGCGGCCGTCGGCGCCTGCGCGCGGAAGCTCGCCAGCTGGCGGACCAGGTCGGGCAGGCGGATGCGGATCACCCCCGAGGCCACCGCCTCGGCCCCCTCCTCCTCGTCCGCCCGCACGTGGCCGCGGAGGATCCGCAGCCGCAGTGTCGTCGTGTCGGCCCAGAGCCCGAGCCGGGAGTCCTCGGTGACGTCCTTGCGCCCGCTGAGGGTGAGCCGGTGCCCGGCCCGGTCGGTGAAGAAGAGCCGGTACAGCATGCGCAGCCGCGCCGGGTCGGCCTCCTGCACGAAGAGGTTGAACCACCCGCGCTCCACCGGGAGCCGGCCGCCCAGCGCCTCGCAGCGGACCTCCCCGGTGACGGCGGCCTCGTGCTCCGGGCTCACGACGAAGCGGTCGAGCCCCCCGGTGTCGATCACCAGGTGCACGGACAGCTCCTCCGCCGGTCCCCCGGCTGACCGGGCGGCGCCTCCGCCGTCCGCCCCGCCGAACGTGATCGTGCCCGTCATCCGCTCGGCGAAGCGCAGCCGCGTCCCGTCGGCGGGCGGTCCTTCCGCCGGCGGTTCCCCGGCCGGGACCGACAGCGGCAGGCCCTGCTCCGCGCACCAGCGCCGCGCCTCGCGCACCCCGAGCTCCACCGCCTGCCGGAAGCGGTCCCCGCTGAGGTTGACCAGGTAGTTGAGGGGGACCTCGGCCTGGAGCAGCTTCACCTCGATCGGCCGGCCGAACTCGCTGCGCCCGCCGGAGCGGAGGGCGGCGTTGCCGGCCTCGATCCTGCGCAGCCACTCCCGCAGCTGGCCGTTGGCCGCCGCCTCGATGATCTGGAAGTAGTGCGCGACGAACCCGCCGCGCCAGCGGCGGCGCCGGCTGACCGTCCAGATGATCCACAGCTCGTCGCAGCCCCGGCGGATCGCCTCGCCGATGTTCGCGTCGGTGACGTAGACCGGGTCGATGTACGTCCGGCCGTCGATGACGACCGGCGGGAACCACATGGGCAGCGCGACCGCGGAGACGAGGCGGTCCTCGTCCATCCGGTCGGCGGTCACGGCCTCCACCTCGCCCGCGGTGAAGTCGTACAGGTTGAAGGTGGCGACCCGGTCGGTGGCGCGGATCCGCGCCCAGTCCAGTCCCCAGGCGGGGAAGACGTGCCGCCGGTAGCCGTCGAGGGTGAGGAGCGAGGCGGCGTACGGCCCCTTGGGCCACTCCCGCCAGTTCGGCGTGACGCCGCGGAGCGGGCGCAGGCGGCGCCAGTTGTCGGCGATCCGCCGGCCCGTCATCCCCTGGCAGTACATGGCCAGGTTGAACACCCCGCCGCTCGCGCCGTCGGCGTGGTCGAAGCGCAGTCCCGCCTCGTCGAGCCAGACCTGGAGCACGCCCGCCTGGAAGGCGACCTTGAGGCCGCCCCCGGCCAGGATCAGCGCCCTGCGGGGAGCACCGTCCTCGGCGCCGCGTCCGGCATCTCGTCCGCCGTCTCCGGCGCCCTCGCCGCGCCCGTCACGCTCGGAGCGCCCGGCGCGCTCACCGCGCCCGTCACGCCCGGAGCGCCCGCCCTGCCCGCCGAGTCCGGCGCGCCCTCCGTACCCGCCGTGTCCGGAGTGCTCGCCCTGCCTGCCGAGTCCGGCGCGCCCGTCCCGCGCGCCGGGACCGCCGCGCTCATCCGCCATGCGTTCCTCCGTGCGCGCCCGCGCGCGGGCGGGCCCGCGCCCGTCCGGCGTCCTCGGCGATCCGTTCCGCCGCCCGCTCGGCCAGGGCGGCGATGGTGAGCGCGGGATTCGGGCCGACCGGGCCGGGCATCACCGAGCCGTCGGCGACCGACAGGCCGGCGTAGCCGTACACCCGCCCGAAGGAGTCGACCACGCCCTCCCGCGGGTCCCGGCCCATCGGGGCCCCGCCCAGCGGGTGGACCGTGATCAGGCGGTTGAGGCGGGCCAGCGGGCGCGAGGCGTACCAGCCGCCCAGCCTCCGGGCGACCTCCCGCATCGTCCGGTTCATCCGGTCGTAGTAGGGGCCCGAGGAATCGGTGTCCCACTCCAGGTCCAGGTGGCCGTCCCGCAGCCGCATCCGGCCGTCCGGCACGTCCCTGCCCATCCCGAGCAGCGGCATCGACGTGGCGGTCAGCAGCCCCGCGCCCATCACGCCGGACAGGTCCCGGCCCACCTGGCTCCGGGCGCTCCGGGTGAGCAGGGACCAGCCCCGCCGGAGCAGGAACCGCAGCAGGTGCTTCGAGAGCGTCAGGACGTTCTGCTCGACCAGCCAGTCGACGAGCTCCGGATAGCCGGCGTCCTCGATGTAGAACCCGCGCCCGGCGCCGCCGTCGACCGCGTCCGGCATGCGCATCGCGCTGGTGATGACCGGGCCGAACGTCGGCTCCAGCAGGCGGGGGACGCGCCCGCCGCCCTTCGCGCGCCCGGCCGCCGCCTCGGTCGCGGCCTGGAGGACGAAGCCCAGGAAGTCGCCGTTGCCGGAGAAGCGCGTGCCGAGCGCGGGGCTGATCCCCGGCAGGGCGCTGCGGTTGCGCAGCAGCAGGTACGGCGTGCCGAGCGCGCCCGCCGCGAGCACCAGCCGGCGGCACCTGACCGTGCGCCGGGCGGGGGGCTCCGGACCGCCGCCCCGGACGGCCGGACCGCCGCCGTCCCACCGGGCGCCCGGATCCGCCCCGCGCCTCGGACCGGCCCCGCGCCCCGGGTCCCCGCGGGCGCCGTACACCCCCTCCGCGGGCGGGTGCACCAGGTAGGAGACCGCGAACCCGCCGGGGACGGGCTCGAAGGAGCGGACCTCGCAGCCGGTCCGGATCTCGGCCCCCCGGCGCCGCGCGGCGCTGAGGTAGGTCAGGTCGAGGGTGTTCTTGCTCCCGGCGTTGCAGCCGAGGTCGCACTCGCCGACGAGCCGGCACGTGTAGCGCGGCGCGCCGTACAGGTTGTCCTCGCCCCCCGCGACGGGCTCCCCCGGCGCCGGATCGCGGCCGGGGCCGGCGAAGGTGACGGCCAGCGGGGGCAGCCCCCACTCCAGGCCCAGCCGGTCCGCGGCCTCCCGCAGCGCGGCGGTCTTCGGTGTGCCCCGGTACGGCTCCCGGCCGTACGGATAGGCCTGCGCCCCGAGCATCGTCTCGACCCGGTCGTAGAAGGGGTCGAGCTCGGTGCGGGTCACCGGCCAGTACTCGCACCCGCCGGCGGGGTCCTCCCGGACGAACCACTTCTCCGGTTTTCGGAGCAGGACGTTGGCGTAGATGAGGGAGCCCCCGCCGAGCCCGCTGCAGACGACCGCGTCGAGGTTGGAGAAGCTCCACACGTCGAACATGCCGTACAGGCCGTGGTCGGGGGCCCAGAAGTTCGCGGCCGTGCCGCGCACCCCGCGCGGGAAGTCGCCGGGCCGGTAGGCCCTGCCGCGCTCCAGCACGCAGACGCTCATGTCGGCCTCGGCGAGCCGGAGCGCGGTGACCGAGCCGCCGAAGCCCGAGCCGACCACCACCACGTCGAAGGTCTCCATGTCACCCGCCCCCGTGCGCCCGTTCCCGGGCCCATCCCCCGAAGGGATAATTGATGACATAACACGAAAAAAGCGGATATTCCCCACCCATCCCCATCGAACCACCGGACGTGCCCGCGGCGGTCGCTCCTCAGCCCCGGTCGGCCGGATAGAGCCGGCCCAGGCCGCCCGGTACAACCGGCGATACCGCCGTTGGTGGCGTCGCCGACGGCGATGGCCGCGAGCACCGAGACCGGGCGGCGGGCGGCGCCTGCTTGAAACGATCGTTCACAACTCTTGACTCGAACCATGAGAATTCCGAGAGTGGAACCCGAACCGGTCCCCACGACACGAATGGGTGGTCGAGTGGTCTCCAACAGCCAGAACCCCGAAGTGCAGCGCAGAGAAGGCGGGCCGATGGAGGAGTTCTCCATCACCCCCGGCGAGCTGGCGATGTTCGAGCAGGCGTACGGCGGCATCCCGGAAAGGGCCTGACGCCGGCAGGCGGCGCCGGGCGGCGGGAACGCCCGGCGCCGCCGTCCGAGCGGCCGGCGGGGCGACCGGAAGGGGGACGCGTGGAAGGGCTGCGCACGCGGCGGATGCCGCTCCGTGACGCGGTCGCGGTGCTGCAGGCGGAGCTCGCCGGGCACGGCCTGTCCGCGGAGGTCGTGGAGCGGGAGCGCGGCGGGATCGGCGTCACCCGCTGCGTCCTGCGGGACTCCCGCGGCCGGGTGGTGGCACGCTCCTCGGGCAGGGGCTCAGGCGCCGAGGCCGCCGCCGGTGCGCTGTTCGAGGCCTGGGAGCACCACTGCCACAAGAGCGGCTTCGCCGCGTTCCGGGACGACGGGACCCGCATGCGGCGCATCCCCGCCGGCGAGATCGCCGGGCAGCCGGCCCTCGCCGACGACGCGCTGGTGCACCGGCTCGCCGCCGACCTCCCGAACAGCCGCATCGCCTGCCTGCGGTTCGACCCGGTCCACGGGGACGCCGACCCGCTCTGGTATCCGGGATTCGCGCGCTTCCCGTGGTATCTGCAGTATCCCGTCGTGGACGACGGGACCGGCTACCACGCCTACCTCCGCTACGCGACGAACTTCGGCACCGCAGCGGGGACGTCGGAGCCGGAGGCGCTGCTCCACGCGCTCCTGGAGGCGGTGGAAGGGGACGCGCTCTCGCACGCGCTCCTCGACTGGTACGCGGATCCCGGAGGCCGTCCGAGAAGGGTCCGCCCCGACGACCTCCCCGCGGACCTGCGACGGCTCTGCGACGACGTCGAGCAGGCGATCGGCTGCTCCCCGCTCATCCTGGAGACCACGACCGGGCTCGGGATCCCCGCGTTCCACGCCCTGCCCTCGCGCCCGGCCCACCTCGGCGTGGGCGGCGGAGGAGCGTCGCCGATCCCCGCCCACGCGCTCGCACGCGCCCTGGGCGAGCTCGTCCAGGCGCACGTCACCGTCACCGAGGATCCGGACAGGGACCGGCACCTCCGCCGGAGGCTCGACCGCCTCGGCGGATGGCCCCTCCTACGGCGCTGCGCGACCCTGGACCCCGGCGACCTCATCGCGCGGTCGGAGCACGCCCGGAGCCGCCCGCGGTCCTGGTGGGAGGCGGCCGGCACCGATCCCGGCGTCGCCGCCCGGCTCGCGGCCGCGACCGGCGCCCTGGCCCGCGAAGGATTCCGGTGCTACTACGTGAGATGGAATGAACGGGACTCCCCGGTTCCGGTCGTCACGGTCCTCGTCCCCGGTTTCGAGACGTTCTTCCTGAGCCGGTCGGGGATCCCCGTCCTGCCCACCGGGCGGGGGGCGCGCAGACTGCTCCGGGAATCCGCCCGGACGGACCGGGCGGCCGCCGCCCCGGTTCCGGAGGCCGGAGGGGCGCCGATTCCCTGACATCCGATTTCCTGAGGACGGTCGATCGGGGACGGGGAGCAGGGTGGTGCGGGACGGCGTGGCGAGGGCCCGGGGATTCGGCGGGATACTGCGGCAGCGCGACTTCCGGCTGTTCTGGCTCGGGGAGACGACCAGCGAGATCGGCAACTCGCTGGCCGTGGTGGCGATGTCACTGCTGGTCGTGTCGGTCCTCGACGCGAGCACCTTCACCGTCAGCCTGCTCACCGCGTTCACGTTCCTGCCGTGGCTGCTGGTGGGCCTGCCCGCCGGGGCGTGGATCGACCGGCTCCCGTCGCGGACCGTGATGATCGTCACCGATCTGGCGGCGGCGGTGCTCTACGCCAGCATCCCGGTCGCCGCGTGGCTGGACGTCCTGACGATCGAGCAGGTCCTCGCGGTCGCCTTCCTCACCGGGACGGTGAACGTCTTCTTCGACACCGCCTACCAGGTCCAGCTGCCCTGCCTGGTCTCCGCGGACGATCTGGTGGAGGGCAACGTGAAGCTGCAGGCCAGCGTGAGCGTGGCCCGTTTCGGCGGCTCCAGCGCGGGCGGCTTCCTCGTGCGGGCGATGGGCGCCGCCACCGCGCTGGTGCTCAACGCGCTCAGCTTCCTGGTCTCCGCGGCCTGCCTGCTCGCCGTCCGCGCCCCGCAGGAGCGGCCCGCGCGCCGGGCGGGGCCTCGCCGGCGTCTCTGGAAGGACGTCGCCGAGGGCATGCGCTTCGTCGCCGGGGACCGCTACCTCCGCCCGCTGACGATCTGGGCGGCCCTGGCCAACTTCGGGCTCACCGGCTACGACGCGCTCATCGTGGTGTTCCTGGTCCGCGACGTCGGAGTGGGCGCCGAGGCCGTCGGCCTGCTGATGGCCGTCGGCGGCGTCGCCGCGGTCGCCGGCGCGCTGGTCGCGGGACGTGTCGTCGACCGTTTCGGTACGGCGCGCGGCCTGCTGCTCAACTCGACGTTCGTGATCCCGTTCGTCCTGCTCGTCCCGCTCACCGGGCCGGGTCCGGGCCTCGTCCTCTACGTGGCCGGCGTGGCGACGTGCGTCGCGGGGATCGCGGTGACCAACGTCATCGTCGCCAGCTTCCGCCAGGCCTACGCCCCGCCGGGGATGCTGGGAAGGGTGACCGCGACCACCCGGTTCGTGCTGAACGGGGTCTACCCGGTCGGCGCCCTCGTCGCCGGGGCGCTGGGCACCTGGCTCGGTGTCAGGGCCACTCTGTGGATCATGCTCGGCATCGTGGCGCTCGCGGGCGCGTGCCTGCTCACCCGGACCTTCAGAGGGCGCCGGGACCTGCCGCTCACGTGTCGGCTCCCGCATGCGGGCCGTCGAAAGTGATCTCCAGTGAGGACGAGTACGCGGCGGTGTCCTCCTCGGCCTCTCCGGCGCCGGGACCGGCGGCCGCTCCCTGCCGCGTCACGGCGACGGCCCGGTAGGCGAAGCCGTCCTGCATGGCGTGCTCCCAGGTGAACAGGACCTCCTCACCTTCGTTCAACGTGCGGTACCGGCCGGGCGGGCCCTCTACCGCGGAGAAGTGCACCCACACCTCCCCCGGGACACCCGGGGAGGCCAGGACTCCCCAGCCCTCCTCGCCGTCCCAGGACACGACCGTTCCGGTGACCTCGTCCATCACGCGGGCTCCCTCCGACGGGCACAGGACGCCTTCTGCTCCGTCCCCGCTCCACGTCTCACGGAACAGGGACGGAACAGGGCCTTCATGAAGATCGCCCCGAGGCCGGCGGAGCCCCGGGGCGATCTCTCGGCAGGAGAAGCGTCTCCGCTGTCCAGCGGCCTACTTCAGCAGCTGGCGGGCCATGACCATGCGCTGGATCTGGTTGGTGCCCTCGTAGATCTGGGTGATCTTGGCGTCGCGCATCATGCGCTCGACCGGGAACTCCTGGGTGTAGCCGTACCCGCCGAGGAGCTGCACCGCGTCGGTGGTGATCTCCATGGCGGCGTCGGAGGCGGCGCACTTGGCGGCGCTGGAGAAGAACGTGAGGTCGGCCTGGGGTTCGCCGTGCATGGCCAGCTCGGACTTGGCCGCTGCGGCGTAGGTCAGCTGGCGGGCGGCCTCCAGCTTCATCGCCATGTCGGCGAGCATGAACTGCACGCCCTGGAACTCGGCGATGGCCTTGCCGAACTGCTTGCGCTCCTTGACGTAGCCGAGCGCGTAGTCCAGCGCGCCCTGGGCGATGCCGAGCGCCTGGGCGGCGATCGTGATGCGGGTGTGGTCCAGGGTGGCCAGCGCGGTCTTGAAGCCGGTGCCGGGCTCGCCGATCATCCGGTCGGCCGGGATGCGCACGTCCTCCAGGATGACCTGGCGGGTCGGGGAGCCCTTGATGCCGAGCTTCTTCTCCTTGGGCCCGAAGCTGACGCCCTCGTCGCCCTTCTCCACCACGAACGCGGAGATGCCGCGCGCGCCCGCGCCGGGGTCGGTCACGGCCATGACCGTGTAGTACTCCGACACCCCGGCGTTGGTGATCCACATCTTGGCGCCGTTGAGCACGTAGTGGTCGCCGTCGGCCACCGCGCGGGTCTTCATCGAGGCGGCGTCGCTGCCCGCCTCGGCCTCGGACAGGGCGTAGGAGAACATCGCCTCGCCCCGCGCGACCGGCGCGAGGTAGCGCTGCTTGAGCTCCTCCGACGCCGACAGCAGCAGCGGCACGGTGCCCAGCTTGTTGACCGCGGGGATCAGCGAGGACGAGGCGCAGGCCCGCGCCACCTCCTCGATGACGATCACGGTGGCGAGCGCGTCCGCGCCGGCGCCGCCGTACTCCTCGGGCACGTGCACGGCGTGCAGGTCGGCGGCGACGAGCGCCTTGTAGACGTCCCAGGGGAACTCGCCCGTCTCGTCGGCCTCGGCCGCACGGGGGGCGATCTTCTCATCGGCGAGGGCGCGTGCGGTCTCCCGGAGCATCTGGTGCTCCTCGGGCAGCGCGTAGAGAGGGAAGCTCATGGGAAAATACTAGGACGTCCAACAATATGAGGCCGACCCGTCACCTGTGACATATGCCGCTGGCCGGACAGCGACGGCAAAGCGAGAGTCAAGGATGCGGATACCCTGTGCGGGTCGGATTGGGCAGAACCGAAAGGATCCACCGTGGCCTACCGCCTGACCGTGCTGGGGACCGGATACCTGGGTGCCACGCATGCGGCGTGCATGGCCGAGCTCGGCTTCGAGGTACTCGGTCTGGACGTCGACGCCGAGAAGGTCGCCAGCCTCCAGGCCGGCGACCTGCCCATCCACGAGCCCGGGCTGGAGGAGATCCTCCGCCGCAACCTCGCGGCCGGCCGCCTGCGCTTCACCACCTCCTACGAGGAGGTCGCGGACTTCGGCGACGTGCACTTCGTCTGCGTCGGCACTCCGCAGAAGAAAGGCGAGTACGCCGCGGACGTCTCCTACCTCGACGCGGTGATCGAGTCCCTGGCTCCGCACCTGAAGCGCGAGTGCCTGGTGGTGGGCAAGTCCACGGTGCCCGTCGGCACCGCCGAGCGCCTGGCCGACAAGCTGGCGCGGCTGGCGCCCGCGGGCGAGGCGGCCGAGCTGGCCTGGAATCCCGAGTTCCTGCGCGAGGGCTTCGCGGTCAAGGACACCCTGCACCCCGACCGGATCGTGCTCGGCGTGCGCTCGGAGCGGCCCGAGAAGATCATGCGCGAGGTCTACGCCTCCATGCTGGGGTACGGCACCCCGCTGGTGGTCACCGACTACCCGACCGCGGAGCTGGTCAAGGTCGCCGCCAACGCGTTCCTCGCCACGAAGATCTCCTTCATCAACGCCATGGCCGAGGTGTGCGAGGCCGCGCACGCGGACGTCAAGCAGCTGTCGCTGGCGCTGTCCTACGACGAGCGCATCGGCGGCCGCTTCCTCAACCCGGGACTGGGCTTCGGCGGCGGCTGCCTGCCCAAGGACATCCGCGCCTTCATGGCGCGCGCCGGGGAGCTGGGCGCCGACCAGGCCCTGACCTTCCTGCGCGAGGTGGACGCGATCAACATGCGCCGCCGGGCCCGCATGGTCGACCTGGCCCGCGAGCTGGCCGGGGGCTCCTTCCACGGCTGCGAGATGACCGTGCTGGGAGCGGCGTTCAAGCCCAACTCCGACGACATCCGCGACTCGCCGGCCCTGGACGTCGCCGTCAAGATCGCACAGCAGGGCGGCAAGGTCACCGTCTACGACCCCGTGGCCCAGGAGAACGCGCGCCGCGCCCACCCGCAGCTCTCCTACGGCGACTCCGCCCTGGACGCCGCCCGGGGCGCCCACGTCGTGCTGCTGCTGACCGAGTGGCAGGAGTTCGTCGACCTCGACCCCGAGGAGCTCGGCTCGGTGGTCGCCTCCCGGAAGATCGTGGACGGCCGCAACGCCCTCGACGCCGAGGTCTGGCGCGCCGCGGGCTGGCACTACCGCGCTCTCGGCCGCCCCTGACCGGCCCGGGGCCGCGCCGCCGCCCCTCCTGACCCGGGGGGCCGCGCCGCGGTCCTCCCCCGACCGGCCCGGGGCCGCGCCGCCGCCCGCCCCTCAGCCGCCGAGGCGGGCGGCCTCCTCACGGAGCCGGGCGCCCTTGGCATGGGCCTGGTCGCGCAGCTCCGCCTGGAAGCGCTCCATCTTCGCGCGCAGCCCGGCGTCCGCCGCCGCGAGGATCCGTACGGCCAGCAGCCCCGCGTTGCGGGCCCCGCCGATCGCGACGGTGGCGACCGGAACCCCGGCCGGCATCTGGACGATCGAGAGCAGCGAGTCCATGCCGTCGAGGTACTTCAGCGGGACGGGCACGCCGATCACCGGGAGCGGGGTCACCGAGGCGAGCATGCCGGGCAGGTGGGCGGCGCCCCCGGCCCCGGCGATGACCACCTTCAGGCCGCGCTCCGCCGCCCCCTGCCCGTAGGCGATCATCTCGTCGGGCATGCGGTGCGCGGAGACCACGTCGGCCTCGAACGCCACCCCGAACTCGGCGAGCGCCTCGGCGGCGAGCCGCATCACCGGCCAGTCGGAGTCGCTTCCCATCACGATGCCGACGTCTGCCATGCGTCCTCCTCCGCCGGACGCGCGTCCGGCCGTGTCGTGTGCGTTGACGTGCCGCCCCGGCCGGGCCGGGGCCGTCCCGGGATCCCGGTGCGGTGCCCGGGGTCCCGGATCAGGTGTAGACGCCGTCGGTCAGGTAGGCGGCGGCGTGCCGGGCGCGGGCGCGGACCTCCTCCAGGTCCGTGCCGGCGGCGGTGACGTGCCCGATCTTGCGGCCGGGCCGCACCTCCTTGCCGTAGAAGTGGACCTTCACGCCGGGGTCGTGGGCCATGACGTGCTCGTAGCGGGAGAAGACGTCCGGGTCCTCGCCGCCCAGGAGGTTGGCCATCACCACGACGGGCGCGGTCATCGTCGGCGAGCCCAGCGGCAGGTCGAGGACGGCGCGCAGGTGCTGCTCGAACTGGGAGGTGCGGGCCCCGTCGATGGTCCAGTGACCGCTGTTGTGCGGGCGCATGGCCAGCTCGTTGACCACGAGCCCACCGGCGGTCTCGAACATCTCCACGGCCAGCAGGCCGGTCACGCCGAGCTCGGTCGCGATCCTCAGGGCGAGCCCCTGGGCGGCTGCGGCCCGCTCGGGGTCGAGGCCCGGCGCGGGGGCCAGCACCTCCACGCAGATGCCGTCGCGCTGCACGGTCTCCACGACCGGGTAGCTGACGCCCTGCCCGTGCGGGGAGCGGGCGACCAGCACGGCCAGCTCCCGCTCGAACGGCACGAACGCCTCGGCCAGCAGCGGCACCCCGCTCGCCAGGACCTCCGCGGCGTCCTCGGCGGACCGGCGGATCCACACGCCCCGGCCGTCGTAGCCGCCGCGCACGGCCTTGAGCACGACGGGCCACCCGTGCTCGGCGGCGAACGCCTCCACGTCGGCGGCGGTGGCGACGCGCCGCCAGGCCGGGCAGGGCGCGCCGATCGCGGTCAGCCGCTCGCGCATCACGGCCTTGTCCTGGGCGTGCACCAGCGCCTCCGCCCCGGGGCGGACGGCGAAGCCGTCCGCGGCGAGCGCGCGGATGTGCTCGGTGGGCACGTGCTCGTGGTCGAAGGTGAGCGCGTCGCACCCCTTGGCGAAGTCGCGCAGGTCGGGCAGGCTCCGGTGGTCGCCGAGGCGGACGTCGGCGACCACCCGGGCCGCGCTCTCGTCACGGGAGCCCGCCAGCACCCGCAGCTCCACGCCGAGGGCGATGGCCGCCTGCTGGGTCATCCGGGCCAGCTGGCCCGCTCCGATCATGCCGACGACGGGGGTGGTGGAACCGGTCAGGGAAGGGCTGCTCACGTCCGCCGAGCTTACCGGGCACCGGTCCGGCGGCGGGAAACGGCCGGTCCCCCGGTGGGCTTCCCGCGGCCGACGGGATCGGCGTAACCTCGGCACACTGATTTATCCGTCTTTGCAGGATATTTCTGGAAACACTGTCGGTTGGATGAGATATCCATCTGGCCGACCACCGTACGGACTCCCCGGGCCGCCCGATAGCCTGAGGGGGTGCCCGAGGTCCCCACCCGTGTGGCGGACCGGCAGCCGACCGGGAAAGGACCGTGCAGGAGACGTGCAGTTCCTTCGACAGGCATACGAGCGGTTCGCCGATCTGGTGCACGAGCTGGCGAAGTTCGGGACCGTCGGGGCCTTCGCCTTCGTCATCGACGTGGGCGGGTTCAACCTCTTCCACTACGTCCTGGGCTGGTGGGGGACACTGACCTCCAAGGTCGTCGCCACGGTGATCGCCACCACCTTCGCCTACTTCGGCAACCGCTACTGGACCTACCGGCACCGGGAGCAGAGCGGGCTGACCCGCGAGTACTTCCTGTTCTTCCTGCTGAACGGCGTCGCGCTGCTGATCGGCCTGCTCGTCGTCGGATTCACCCGCTACACCCTGGAACTGTCCGACCCGCTGAGCATCAACGTCGCCAACCTGTTCGGCATCGGCCTGGGCACGCTGTTCCGCTTCTTCTCCTACAAGAAGTGGGTCTTCCTCGCCGCGACCGAGGACATCGACACCCCGCGCGAGCTGCCCGCCGACGAGGACGCGCGGACCCGCCGGACCGCCGGACCGCGCTGACCCTCCGGACGGTGCCGCCCACGCCGCCCGCCGCGCCGCCCGTGCCGCGCTCCGGCGGACCGGCCGCGGCGTTCTCCCCGGCGCCGGGGCTCACGCCGGCCCGCTGACCACCCGGTTGCGCCCGGGGTCCCCGACCGGGCGCAGGAAGATCGCGAAGGCGGCGGGGCGGGGCCGTACGAGCTCCAGGCGGCCGCCGTCCGCGGCGGCCAGCGCCCGGGCCAGGGTCAGGCCGAGACCGGTGCCCCCGGCCCCGCTCATGCTCCGCTCGAAGACCCGGGGGGCCAGCTCGTCGGTGATGCCGGGGCCCTCGTCCGCGACCTCGATCACGATGGACTTGTCGGTGCTGCTGGTGGTCACCGTCACCGGGCCGCCCCCGTGCCGCAGGGAGTTCTCCAGCAGCGTGGAGACCACCTGGCTGATGCCGCCGCTGGTGCCCAGCGCCCGGAGCCCGCGGGTGCCGGCCAGCACGAGCTTGCGCCCCTCCCGCCGGAAGGCCGGCCCCCACTCGATGAACTGCTGGTCCAGCAGGGGGTCGAGCTCGACCACCGCGGTCTGGGCGTGGCGCTGCCGCCGGGCCGCGGCGAGCAGCTCGTCGATCACCGCGGTCAGCCGCTCGGCCTGCACGATCGCGGCCTCGCCCTCCTCCTTGACCACACTGGGGTCGTCCGCGGCCGCCACGATCTCCTCCAGCCGCATCGTCAGGCCGGTGAGCGGCGTGCGGAGCTGGTGGGAGGCGTCGGTCGCGAACTCCCTCTCCCGGGCCAGCAGGTCGGCGATCCTGGTCGCGCTGCGGTCCAGCACCTCGGCCACCCGGTCGAGCTCGCCGATGCCGTAGCGGTGCTTGCTCGGCCGGGCCTCGCCGGAGCCCAGCCGTTCGGCGATCATGGCCAGGTCGCGGAGCGGGAGCGTCAGGCGGCGCGACTGCACCACGGCGAGCCCCACCGCCACCGCGAGGGCCGCCGCGGCGAGCGCCAGGATGAGCAGGAGCCAGGCGCGGACCTGCTGTTCGACCTGGGTCTTGTCACGGCTGACCGAGACGTAGACGCCGCTCTCCGACTGGGCGTCGGCGCTCATCTTGCGGTCCTCGGGCGGCTCGGTGCCGACCGTCGTCACCTGGGGAGGCGTGCCCCTGGCGTAGATCTGCACGTAGCGCTCGGGGTACTTCCTCCCCAGCTGCTCGCGGGTGATGGGCTGCTCCTGGATCCGGGCGTACTCCACCTCGTTGAGCAGGCTCTTCGCCTCCCCTGACAGCTCCTGGATGGCCTCCTCCTGGATCAGGCGGTTGACCGCCACCCCCAGGGGGACGCCGAGCAGGAGCACCGCGATGACCGCGACGAGCAGGGTCGAGGAGAGCAGGCGGCGACGCATTCCCTACTCGCGTTCGAACCGGAAGCCGACCCCTCGGACCGTCGTGATGTAGCGCGGCTTGGCGGCGTCGTCGCCGAGCTTGCGGCGCAGCCAGGAGATGTGCATGTCCAGGGTCTTCGTGGAGCCCCACCAGTTGGTGTCCCACACCTCGCGCATGATCTGCTCGCGGGTGACCACCTTGCCGGCGTCCCGGACCAGCACGCGCAGCAGGTCGAACTCCTTGGTGGTCAGGTGCAGCTCCTTGTCGCCCATCCACGCGCGACGCGAGTCGGCGTCGATGCGCACGCCCTGGACCACGGGCGTCTCCGAGGTGCCGCGCCGCAGCAGGGCCCGGACCCGGGCCAGCAGCTCGGCGAGGCGGAACGGTTTGGTGACGTAGTCGTCGGCCCCGGCGTCGAGGCCCACCACGGTGTCCACCTCGTCCACGCGGGCGGTGAGAATGAGCACGGGCGTGCCGTGCCCTTCGGCGCGGATGCGCCGGGCCACTTCGAGGCCGTCCATCTCGGGCAGGCCGAGGTCAAGAACGATCAGGTCGATGCCACCCGATAGAGCTCGCTCCAGGGCCTGCGGGCCGTCCGGACTCACCTCCACCTGATAGCCCTCACGGCGCAGGGCACGCGCCAGCGGCTCGGAGATCGAGGTGTCATCCTCGGCGAGAAGTACGCAGGTCATGTTGAGGATCGTAGGACCTTAGGCGATCGTTTCCCGGGCATAGCGCGCGGTTTGACTCGCCGTTGACCTATCTATTGACCTGGGCAAACACTGATAAATCCCGGATAGACACCCGGCAGCGCGGCACGCCGGGGAGGTAGGGGCCGTCCGGACGAATCCCCGGAAGGGGCGGCGCCCGCACGATCGTCACCGGCAAAGGCGGACACACCCGGCCCCGGTGAACTTGACGGGCGTGTTCCGGCGATTCATCGCAAAGAGCAGGAAGGGGCAAGGAGAAAGCGAGCCGTACGGCGGGCCGTTCCGCACGCCGTACGGCGGGGGACCGGTCAGTCCGCCGACGGCGGCTCGGCGTACCGGGCGAGGTAGAGCTGCTCGCCGAGGCTGTCGATCAGCGCCAGCTCGGTCTCCAGGTAGTCGATGTGGTGCTCCTCGTCGGCGAGGATCTCCTCGAAGAGCCGGGCGGAGGTGATGTCGCCCTTCTCGCGCATCAGGGCGATGGCGGGCCGCAGCCGCTTGACCACCTCCAGCTCGACGTCGAGGTCGGCGCGGAGCTGCTCGGGAACGGTCTGGCCGATGTGCAGGGTGCCCAGCCGCTGGTAGTTGGGCAGTCCCTCC
The DNA here is from genome assembly GCF_039534085.1 of Planomonospora alba. Classification (NCBI taxonomy): domain Bacteria; kingdom Bacillati; phylum Actinomycetota; class Actinomycetes; order Streptosporangiales; family Streptosporangiaceae; genus Planomonospora; species Planomonospora alba. The sequence goes on along the minus strand of NZ_BAAAUT010000003.1, from coordinate 45,976 downwards.
AGGAAGAGGATCCGGTCGGTCAGCCGCTCCGCGTGGCGCATCTCGTCGATGGACTCTTCGCGGGTGTACTTGGCGAGCTTGGTGTATCCCCAGTTCTCCTGCATCTTCGCGTGCAGGAAGTACTGGTTGATCGCGGTCAGCTCGGCGGTGAGCTGCTCGTTCAGGAGTTCGATGATCTGCTTGTCGCCCTGCATCGGCGGGCTCCTCGTGCTATGCGGTCGCCATGAGGTCTTCGGACCTCTTCAGGATCGCACAGATCTTCCGGACACACCGGGCGCAGTCCCCTCCGGCGCCCGTGGTGTCGCGGATCTGCCGGGCGCTCTTCGCCCCGGCGGCGATGCAGTCGTGGACTTCGTTCTCCGTCACCGCGCGGCAGATGCAGACGTACATGGCGGGCGAGCCACCTCTCAGGCAGATGACCGCACGGGTCAGTCAGGTAAGGCATACCTAAGATAACTCACTTTGGTTAGGCTTGCCTACGTGGCCCCCGCCACTCTCCTGTACCCGGTCCCCCGCCCGCCATGCGCCCGGCGGGCCCTGCCCGCCGGCCGGCTCCGTCAGCGCTTCAGCCACTCCTCCAGGTGCGGCGCCTCCGCGCCGATCGTCGTGGACGGGCCGTGCCCGGTGTGCACGACGGTCCGCTCCGGCAGGGTCAGCAACCGCTCCCTGATCGACTCGATGATGGTGTCGAACGAGGAGAACGACCGCCCGGTCGCGCCCGGGCCGCCCTGGAACAGCGTGTCGCCGGTGAAGACCGCCCCCAGGTCCGGGCCGTACAGGCAGACCGCGCCCGGCGAGTGGCCGGGCGTGTGCAGCACGGTCAGCTCGATCCCGCCCGCCTTCAGCACCTGCCCGTCGGACAGCGGCGTGTACGGCGTGCCGGTGTAGACCATCTCCCAGAGCACCTGGTCGTCCGGGTGCAGCAGGATCGGCGCGTCCACCCGGGCGGCGAGCTCGGCCGCCGCGTTGATGTGGTCGTTGTGCGCGTGGGTGCAGACGATCGCCGCCACCGACCGGCCGTTGATCCGCTCGGCGATCGCGGCGGCGTCGTGCGCGGCGTCGATGACGAGGACCTCGCTCGCGGAGCCGACCAGCCAGACGTTGTTGTCGACGTCCCAGGTCCCGCCGTCGAGCGAGAAGGTTCCGGAGGTGACGACCTTGTCGATCACAGGACCACCACCGAGCGCAGCACCTCGCCGCGGTGCATCTTGGCGAAGGCCCCCTCGACGTCGCCGAGCCCGATCTTCTCGGTGACGAACCCCTCCAGATCCAGCCGCCCCTGCAGGTACAGGTCGATCAGCATCGGGAAGTCCCGGGAGGGCAGGCAGTCGCCGTACCAGGACGACTTCAGCGCCCCGCCCCGGCCGAAGACGTCCAGCAGCGGCAGCTCGACCGTCATCTCCGGCGTGGGCACCCCCACCAGCACCACGGTCCCGGCCAGGTCGCGGGCGTAGAAGGCCTGCTTGTAGGTCTCCGGGCGGCCGACCGCCTCGATGACCACGTCGGCGCCGAACCCGCCGGTCAGCTCCCGGACCGCCTCCACCGCGTCGCTCTCGCGGGAGTTCACCGTGTGCGTGGCGCCGAACCGGCGGGCCCACTCCAGTTTCCGCTCGTCCACGTCCACCGCGATGATCTTCGAGGCGCCGGCCAGGGAGGCGCCCAGCACGGCCGCGCCGCCGACGCCGCCGCAGCCGATCACGGCCACGCTGTCGCCGCGGGTCACCCCGCCGGTGTTGATCGCCGCGCCGATGCCCGCCATCACCCCGCAGCCGAGCAGGCCCGCCACCGCCGGGGCCGCCGCCGGGTCCACCTTCGTGCACTGCCCGGCCGCCACCAGCGTCTTGTCGGCGAAGGCGCCGATGCCCAGGGCCGGGCTCAGCTCGGTGCCGTCGGCCAGGGTCATCTTCTGGGTCGCGTTGTGCGTGTCGAAGCAGTACCACGGCCGGCCGCGCAGGCACGCCCGGCACCGGCCGCACACCGCCCGCCAGTTGAGGATCACGTAGTCGCCGGGGGCCAGCCCGGTCACGCCCTCGCCGACCGCCTCCACCACGCCCGCGGCCTCGTGCCCGAGCAGGAAGGGGAACTCGTCGTTGATCCCGCCCTCGCGGTAGTGCAGGTCGGTGTGGCAGACCCCGCAGGCCTGCACGTTCACCACCGCCTCGCCGGGTCCCGGGTCGGGCACCCGGACCGCCTCCAGGGAGACCGCCTGACCTTTACCACGCGCGACCACGCCCTGCACGGTGTACGGCATACGCTGCACCTTGCCTTCGAGGTTCTCGATCTCTTCGGACGGAAGCCTTTTCCACCGGGCGCCTCCGCGTCAATGCCTACCCGGCGGTACCTCCACGCCGGTGCCTACCCGGCCCGGCCCCGCGGTGCACCTGGCCTCGCCCGGCCGTCACACGCGGCGCAGCACGTACGGCTGGACGACCCCCAGCCCCCGGGCGGGCCTGCGCCGGATGCGGCGCACCTCGATCCCGCCGGTCCCCTCGACGGCGCCGGCCATGGCCTCGTCGACGACGACCGAGCCGGGGCGGGCGATGGCGGTCAGCCGGGCCGCCAGGTTGACGGTGGTGCCGAAGACGTCGCCCATCATCGGCAGCACCGGCCCGTAGGCCAGCCCCACCCTGACGTCGGGGCCGTCCGCCCGGATCGCGTCGCCGAGCTCCAGCGCGATCTCGGCGGCCCTGCCGGGCTCGGCCGCGGTGAACAGCACCTCGTCGCCGAGCGTCTTGACCAGCCGCCCGCCGTACGCGGCGACCACGTCGGCGGCCCGCGACTCGAACCCCTCGACCAGCTCGGCCAGGCCGCTCTCGTCCAGCTCCCGGGCGACCCGGGTGAAGGAGACCAGGTCGGCGAAGCCCACCGCGAGCGTCAGCCGGGTGGGCGGGACCGCTTCCTCTCCCATGTCGGTGATGGCCAGCAGCCGGGTCCCGGCCGCGGCGAGCTGGGCGCGCCAGACGTGGATCAGCACCCGCTCGAAGTCGGGCAGCAGCTCACGGGCGAGCGTCATCACCTTCGCCAGGTCGGCGTCGCTGGGCGGCCGGTCCGGCTCCAGCATGGCCCCGATGATGATCTCGGCCTGCCACTGGGCGAGCCTGGCCGTGGTCTGGCCGAGCGCCCGGGTCATCCGGATGATCGTCCGCTCGTCCAGCAGGCCGCCGTCCATCATCGCCCGGACCCGCGTCAGGATCGCCACGTCGGCGTCGGTGAAGGCCACCTCGTCGTCGGGAAGGGTGGGGAAGCCCAGCGCCCGCCAGATCCGCTCGGTGACGCGCTGCGGGACACCGGAGATCTCGGCCACCTGGATCCGCGTGTAGCGGGGCGGGGGACCGACGAACAGGCGCTCGATCTGCTCGGCCGTCGGACGGCCGTCCGGCTCCCGCGCGCCCGCTCCCTCAGTGCCCATCTTCTCCCTCCCGCCCAGGAGGTTACGCCACATGGCCGTCTCCCCGTCGCCGGCTAGGCGGGGCGGCGGGCGTCGCCCGGCCCGTCGCCGGCCGTACCGTCGCCGGCGGCGCCGTCGTGGGCGCCGTCGTGGGCGCCGTCGTGGGCGCCGTCGTGGGCGCTGTCATGGGCGCTGTCATGGGCGCCGTCCAGTGCGTCGAGGGCGCCGAACAGCTCGGCGCGCACCTCCTGGATGCGCGGGATGTCGCGCAGTGTGATGCGGCCCTGCTCGCCCGCCGACTCGACGACGAGCGTGCCGCAGCCGAGCAGCCGCTCCCACAGGGTCTGGTCCGCGCTGACGGTGTTGACCTTGCTCATCGGGATGTCGTCGTGCGACTTGCTCAGCACTCCGGTGCTGATCGCGAACCGGTGCGTGGTGAGCACGTACGAGGTGTTCTTCCACTGCAGGTACGGCACGAACGTCCACACGGTGAGCAGCCCGACGGCGATGACGGCCACGGCGGCCCGCGCGTGGTCCTCGTAGGCGAAGGCGGGCATGAAGTACATCGCGGCGCCCGAGGCCGCGGCGATGACGGGCAGCGCCAGGAACGGGACGGCCAGGCGCTTCCAGTGCGGGTGGAACGACCGGATGCGCCGCTCCCCCTCCGTCAGGTGGTGATCGGGGAGACCCATGGGATGAATCGTGGCACGCTCCCGCCGCCTCCGTCAGGGGGCCGCGGGGCTCCTCCCCGCGGGAAGGGCGGGACCGGGCGAGCCGGGACCGGGCGGGCCGGGGACGGGCGGCCGCCCGGAACGGACCGGCCGTGCGTCAGGGGGCGTCCGGGCGGACGTGCACGACGTCGCCGGCGCTGAGCACGTGCTCCCGCCCCTGCGCCGCCACGACCAGGTGCCCCGCGGGGTCGACGCCCGCGGCCCGCCCGGTGAGCACCCGCTCCCCCGGCAGCTCCACCCGGACCCGCCGCCCGACCGTCGCGCTGGCGGCGAGGTAGGCGGCCCGCAGGCCGCACGCGTCGGCGTCGCCACCGGCCTCGGACCACTCGCGGTAGTGCGTCTCGATCTCCCGCAGCACCGCCCGCAGCAGCGGGTCGCGGTCGGTGCACGCGGCCTCCTCCACGGCGAGCGAGGTCGCGGTCGGCACGGGCAGCTCGCCGGCGCGCAGGCTCACGTTGAGCCCGACGCCGACGACCACCGCGCCGTCCACCCGCTCGGCGAGCACCCCGGCGAGCTTGCGCTCACCGACCAGCAGGTCGTTGGGCCACTTGAGCCGGGCGTCGACCTCCCCCACCCGGCGCACCGCCGACGCCGCGGCCAGGCCGACGAGCAGCGGCAGCCAGCCCTGCCGGGCCGCGGGCGGGTCGGGCCGCAGGAGCACCGAGAACGTCAGCCCGGAGCGCGGCGGCGCGGTCCACACCCGGCCGAGCCTGCCCCGCCCGGCCACCTGCGACTCCGCGACGAGCACCGCCCCCTGGCGGGCTCCCTCGCGCGCCGCCCGCGCCAGGTCGGCGTTGGTCGAGCCGGTCCTGCCGACGACGGTGATCTCCGACCACAGCCCGCCGGGGCGCACCAGGGCGCGGTTCAGGGCCGCCTGCGACAGCGGCGGCCGGTCCAGGTCGGTGTACGGGGACGACGAGGGCTCCACCCCTCCATTGTCCCGCCCGCGCGGGCGTCCTCCGTCCGGACGGGGCGGCGGCCGACCGGCACCGGGACCACAGGCGGGGCAGCGGCCGGGACCACGAGCGGGGCGGCGGCCGGCCGGCACCGGGAGCGCGGATCGGACCGGGGATCGGCTCCCGGGCTGCCGGACCGGTGCGGGAGGGCGAAGAATGGACGCATGAGGAGCACGCGCGCGCGCAGACGTCTCGACCCCCGCAACTGGGCGGGCTGGAAGCCCTTCGGGATCGGTGAGCGCAAGCCGAACAACTACCTGGAGCTGGTCAAGGCGTTCCGGTCGGTGAAGGGCAACCGCCGCTACGCCTGGCGCATCCTCACCCGGGGCACCTGCGACGGGTGCGCGCTGGGCACCAAGGGCATGCGCGACTGGACCATGGACGAGATCCACCTGTGCAACATCCGGCTCCGGCTGCTCAAGCTGAACACCATGCCCGCCCTCGACGTCTCGGCGCTGGCGGACGTCTCCGCCCTGGAGCGCATGAGCAGCGCGCAGCTGCGCGACCTGGGGCGCCTGCCGTACCCGATGCTGCGGCGCGCGGGCGAGCCGGGCTTCACGCGGATCGGCTGGGACGAGGCGCTGGACCTGGCCGCGCCGCACCTGCGCGACCCCTCCCGGTTCGGGGTCTACCTGACCAGCCGCGGCGTGCCGAACGAGAACTACTTCGCCGCGCAGAAGGCCGTGCGGGCGCTGGGCTCCAACTCCGTGGACAACGCGGCGCGCATCTGCCACTCGCCCTCGACCGTCGCGCTGAAGCGGGCGATCGGCGCCGCCGCGACCACCTGCTCCTACACCGACTGGATCGGCTCGGACCTGATCGTCTTCATCGGGTCCAACCCGTCGAACAACCAGCCGGTCGCGATGAAGTACCTCTACCACGCCAAGAAGGCCGGGACGAAGGTCGCGATGGTCAACGCCTACCGCGAGCCCGGCATGGAGAAGTACTGGGTGCCGTCCAACGCCGAGTCCGCCGTCTTCGGCACGAAGATCACCGACTACTTCTTCGGGGTGAACGTCGGCGGCGACATCGGCTTCCTGAACGGCGTTCTCAAGCACCTGATCGAGGACGACCGGGTGGACAAGGCGTGGGTGGACGCCCGCACGACCGGCTTCGAGGAGGTGCGGCGGGCCCTGGCCGGGCAGTCCTGGGAGGAGCTGGAGGCGCTGTCCGGGGCGAGCCGGGAGCAGATGGCCGAGCTGGCGCGGCTGCTCGGCGAGGCACGCTCGGCGGTGCTGGTCTGGTCGATGGGCATCACCCAGCACGCCTACGGTGAGGACAACGTCCAGGCGATCGTGAACCTCGCGCTGGCGCGGGGCTTCGTCGGCCGCGACCACTGCGGGCTGATGCCGATCCGCGGCCACAGCGGCGTGCAGGGCGGCGCCGAGATGGGCGCCTACGCGACCGGCCTGCCCGGCGGCCTGCCGGTCACCGAGGCCAACGCCCGGCGCTTCGGCGAGCTGTGGGGCTTCGAGGTGCCGACCGCGCCCGGTCTGACCGCCACCGACATGATCGACGCCGCCCACGCGGGCGGGCTGGACGCGCTGGTCTCCAGCGGCGGCAACTTCCTGGAGGTGCTGCCCGACCCGGGCTACTGCCGCGAGGCCCTGTCCCGGCTGAAGCTGCGCGTGCACATCGACATCGTGCTCTCGTCGCAGATGCTGGTGCCCTGCGAGGGCCCGGGCGACGGCGCCGTGCTGCTGCTGCCCGCCCAGACCCGCTACGAGATGGCCGGCGGCGTCACCGAGACCTCCACCGAGCGGCGGATCATCTTCTCCCCCGAGGTGCCCGGCCCCCGGATCGGCGAGGCCCGGCCGGAGTGGCAGATCTTCACCGAGCTGGCCGCCCGCGCCCGCCCGGAGCTGGCCGACCGGCTCCGCTACGCAGGCACCGCCGAGATCCGCGCCGACATCGAGCGCGCGGTGCCGTTCTACGCGGGCATCGCCGGCCTGGCGGAGTTCGGTGACAACGTCCAGTACGGCGGGCGGCACCTGTGCCCCGGCGGCCGCTTCCCCACCCCCGACGGCCGGGGGCGCTTCGCGCCCGTCGCGCTGCCCGCCCTGGAGCGCCCGGACGGGGCGTTCATGGTCGCCACCCGGCGCGGCAAGCAGTTCAACAGCATGGTCCACGAGCGGCGCGACGGCTTCAACGGCGCCACCCGCGAGGCCGTGCTGATGAGCCCCTACGACGCCGACCGGCTCGGCCTGGCCGACGGCACGCCGGTGGAGCTGCGCTCGGCCGCCGGGGAGCGGACGTTCCGCGGCCGGGTGCTGCGGGCCCCGCTGATGCCCGGCAACCTGCAGATCCACTGGCCGGAGGGGAACGTGCTGCTCGATCCCGTCCGCCGCTCCCCCGACGCCCGGATCCCCGACTACAACGCGCTGGTCACGGTCACGAGGCTCGACCCGTGATCGCCGGAGGGACCGGTCTCCCCGGCGGTGACGCCTCCCGCGCCGGAGACCCGCGCCCGGACGGGGAGGCGTCCCGGGACCGCGCGCCGGGCCCCCGGGCGGCGGCCGTGCGGCCCGGGCCGACCACCCGGGTGCGCATCCGCGAGGTCGCGGGCGGGCGCGTCCGGGACCGGCGCGACGACCTCGCCACCGAGGAGCCGCTGGAGATCCGCGTCCAGGCGGGCGGGGCCCGGCGGACGGTCGCCGTCACCATGCGCACCCCCGGCCACGACTTCGAGCTGGCCGCCGGGTTCCTGCACGGCGAGGGCCTCGCGGCACCCGGCGGCATCGCGGCGATCTCCTACTGCTCGGACGCCGGCGTGCCGCCCGAGGCGCGCCGCAACACGGTCACCGTACGGCTGCGCGGCCCGGCCCTGCCCGCGCTGCCCGCCCTCGACCGGCACTTCGTGACCTCCAGCGCCTGCGGCGTCTGCGGCACCGCGAGCCTCGACGCGCTGCGCTCCCGCCGCCTGGCGCCGATCACGGAGCCGGGCCCGCTGCTGGCCCCCGGGACCCTGTACGGCCTGCCGGAGGCGCTCGGGCGGGCCCAGGGCGTGTTCGGCAAGACCGGCGGCCTGCACGCGGCGGGGCTGTTCACCCCGGACGGCGCCCTGGTGGCGCTCCGCGAGGACGTCGGGCGGCACAACGCGGTGGACAAGCTCATCGGCTGGGCGCTGACCGCAGGCCGGCTCCCGCTGGCCGGGCACGTGCTGATGGTGAGCGGCCGCACCAGCTACGAGATCATGCAGAAGGCGCTGGCCGCGGGCGTCCCGGTGGTCTGCGCGGTCTCCGCGCCGTCCTCCCTCGCGGTGGACCTGGCCCGGGAGTTCGGCATCACGCTGGTCGGCTTCCTGCGCGGCGAGCGCTTCAACGTCTACTCCCGCCCCGACCGCGTCCGCTGAGCCCGCCGCTCAGAGCTCCTCGATCGCGGCGAGCTCCGTCCTGGAGGCGACGCCGAGCTTCGGGTACGCCTTGTAGAGGTGGTAGGCGACCGTCTTGGGGCTGAGGAACAGCTGGGCGGCGATGTCCCGGTTGGACAGCCCCTGGGCCGCCAGCCGGACGATCTGCAGTTCCTGCGGGGTGAGGCGGGTGAAGACGTCGGACCCCCGGTTCCGCGGCGCGGAGGCTCCGGTGGCGCCCAGTTCGGCCCGCGCCCGCTCCGCCCACGGAACGGCGCCGGAATGCTCGAAGGCCGCCAGCGCCGCCTGCAGGTGGATCCGCGCCTCGGTCTTGCGCCGCGCGCGCCGCAGCCACTCGCCGAACAGCAGCCGGGTGCGGGCGTGCTCGAAGGGGCGGTCGTCCTCCTCGTGCAGGAGCAGCGCCCGCTCGTAGGTCTTCTCCGCGGCGTCGTCGGGGCCGGCCAGCGCCCGGCACCGGTGGACGAGGGCGTCGGTCCACGCCAGGCCCAGGGAGGCGGACCACTGCTCGAAGCGGGCGAGTGCGGCGGCCGCGGGCCGGCCGAGCCGTACCGCGGCCTCGACCAGGTCCGGGGCGCTGCGCACGGCCGGGATCTGGTGGCGGCTGGGCCCCTGGGAGAGCGCCTGCAACTGGGCGAAGGCGGACTCCACCCGGCCCTGGCCCAGGTCGAGCAGGCCGAGCGCCCACTGCGCCCAGGAGGCGGCCACCCCTCCGGCGCGGGCGGACTCGGCGAGCACCTCGCCCGCGGCCTCCCGGCAGCGCTTCTCGGCCCCCTCGACCGCGGCGAGGTAGGCGGTGACGGCGCCGGCGTGGTGCGCCCACTGCCGCTGCCCGGTGTCCTGCGCGATGCGCAGCGCCTCCGCGGCGCCGACGACCGCGCGGCGGTGCCGTCCGAGGAACAGCTCGGCCTCGGCGAGATAGGTCAGTCCCGCGGGCAGCCAGCCGATCGCGCCCCGGGTCCGGCTCTCCTCGACCAGTGAGGCGGACAGCTCGTGCGCGACGGCGTCCTGGCCCACCAGCAGCGCGCAGCCGGTGATCGAGATCAGGCCCCGCGGCCCGCCGGCTCTGGCCGCGCGGCGTGCGCCGTCCAGCACCTCCGGCAGGCCGGGATACCCCTCGGTCGTCCTGCCGATGGACATCGCGGTGTCCCAGCGCAGCAGCCAGACCAGGGACATCAGCGGATCGTCGGGGGGCAGGTCCAGCGTGTCGAGCTGGTCGACGCTCGACGCGATCAGCTCCTGGTCGAGCGGGAGGAACCAGGCGGCGTGGCAGGCCTCCATGAGCATCCAGAACGCCCGGTCGGGGGAGCCTGCGGAGCAGACGGCGGCCGCGCCCTCGCTGAGCAGCGCGTGCGCGCTGCGCAGCGCGCCCTGCGCGAAGTCGGCGCTCGCCCGCACCTGGCTCAACCTGGCCCGGAGCATCGGGTCGGAGGTCCGGTTCGCGGCGCGTTCGGCGAGCGCCCGGGCGCGGTCGTGCTCGCCCCCGCCGATCGCGGCCTCCGAGGCCAGGGTGAGCCTGCGGGTCATCGCGCCGGGATCCGTGGTCAGCCGGGCCGCGCGCTCGTAGGCGGCGGCCGCGGCGTGCCCGCTCCGGCCGCCCGCCCGCTCGGCGGTCCGCTCCAGCTCGGCCGCGACCCGCTCGTCCGGGCCGGTCACCGCGCCGGCCAGGTGCCAGGCCCTGCGGTCGGCCTGCTCCGGCCCGTCGAGCGCCTCGGCGAGCGCGGCGTGCGCGGCCAGCCGCAGGCTGAGCGGCGCGCCGTGGTAGACCGCGGCGCTGACCAGCGGGTGGCGGAAGGCCACCGTCCCGTCCCGCAGGGCGACGAGCCCTATCCTCTCGGCCGGTTGCAGGTCGGCCACCGACAGGCCGAACGAGGCGCCCGCGCGCAGGACCACGCCGAGGTCGCGGCTGTCCTCGGCCGCGGCGACCAGCAGGAGCGTCCGGGTGCCCTCGGGCAGGGAGGCGACCTGCTGGTGGAAGGCCGCCTGGACCCGGCTCGTCAGCGGCACCGGGCCGAGGCGGAAGCTGTCGCCGGGCTGCTCGGCCGTGAGCAGGACGGGCAGTTCGATGAGGGCGAGCGGGTTGCCCCCGGTCTCGGCGAGCAGACGCTCCCGCGCGCGGGGGTCGAGGCCGCCGCCGTACTCGTCCAGGAGCGCTCCGGCCGCCGCCCCGTCCAGCCCGCCCAGCCGCATCTCCGCGATCCCGGGAGCGGGGAAGGGCCGGTCGTCGTCCCGCGCGGCGAACAGCAGCAGGACGCCCTCGCTCTCCAGGCGGCGGGCCGCGAACAGCAGCGCCTCCGCCGATGCCCGGTCCAGCCACTGCGCGTCGTCGACGAGGCAGAGCAGCGGGGCGTCACCGGCCAGTTCGGACAGGAGCGACAGGACGGCCAGTCCCACGAGGAACCGGTCCCCCGACTCGGCGGGCGCGAGGCCGAACGCGCCCCGCAGGGCCTCGCGCTGCCGGTCGGGCAGCGTGTCCACGCGGTCGAGCGCCGACCGCAGCAGCAGGTGAAGGCCGGCGAACGGCAGCTCCGCCTCCGACTCGACCCCCGTGCCCCGGACCACCCGGACGCCGTCGGCGGAGGAGGCGGCGTAGTCCAGCAGCGCCGTCTTACCGATGCCGGGCTCGCCTCTGATGAGCAGCGCCGCGCTCTTACCTGTCCGTGCCTCCGCGAGAAGCCTGTCGATCTCCGATTGCTCGATGGTACGCCCCCGTAACATGGGGCTCACCTTACCGATGCGACTCCCCGTTCCTCCGGACAAGTCATGAAGCGTTACTGATTCTCCGGATCTCGGTTCTCCCTAACGTCGTGGTCACCGCCGGAGCCGACCCACGACCGCAGGAGACCCCATGCCGCCCACCTACTCGCCGGCCGAACGCGACCGCCGCTGGCGGCTGGCCCGCGAGCTGATGGACGCCGAGGACGTGGACGCCCTCGTGGTGTACGGCGAGCGCGAGTCCGGCGGGCCCGCGCCGTTCGCCCTCGACGCCTACTTCACCAACGACCGGCCCGGCACCATCGTCGTCTTCCCCCGGACGGCGGGCCCGGTCGTGCTGGTCCCGTCCGCCGCGCACGTCGGCGACCACATGGAGGCCCGCCGGCGGGGGGAGGCGACCTGGGTCGAGCCGCGCGACATGCGCGTGGGCAGGCACGCCCCGGGCGTGGCGGAGGTCCTGCGCGAGCACGGTCTGCACCGCGCGGCGGTGGGGGTGCTCGGTCTGGAGCCGTACCCGCTGTTCCACCTCAACCCGATCATGCCGCACCTGCTCTGGACGTCCCTGGTGGAGATGCTGCCGCAGGTCACGTTCAAGCCCGTCTGGCACGGCTTCATGCTCCGCGCGCTCCGCCAGTCACCGGAGGAGCTGGCGGTGCTGCGGTACGCCGCCGAGGCCGGGGAGGCGATGGCCCGCGCGATGGCGCAGGCTGCCCGTCCCGGGGTGAGCGAGGCGGACGTCTACGCGGCCGCGGTCGCCGAGGCGCTCCGGCGCGGGGTCTCCGCTCCCGGCCTCTCGCTCTCCTCCGGGCCCGGCTTCGTCTCCTCGGGGCCGCCTGCCTGGTCCTACCGGCCGCAGCCGCCCCGCGTCCTCGCCGAGGGCGACGTCGTCCTGGCCGAGACCGTCTGCATGTACGGCATGCGGGAGGCACACCAGCGGGTGACCCTCGCCGTGGGCGAGGCGCACCCGGACGTCGACCGGGCCGCGCGGGCGGCGCGCGCCGCCTACGAGGCCGGCCTGTCGGCCCTGCGGCCGGGCGCCACCTTCGGGGAGGTCGTCACGGCCATGCGGCGCCCCCTGGAGGAGGCGGGCGCCTGGAGTCTGGGACCGCCGGTGCACGGACTGAACCCGTACGGCGCCGTCGCCGGTTCCGGCACGGGGCTGCGCACCCTGCCCGAGGCGGGACCGTACGGGCTGGCGGCGCCGCCGACCATCGGCTCCGACCTCCCCCTCGCCGCGGGCATGGTGTTCGCCCTCAAGCCCGACTGCGTCGTCGAGGGCAGGCCGGCCGGAGTCGGCGGCACCGTCATCGTCGGCGAGACGGCGCCCGTCGAGCTGAACACGGTCACGACCCGCATGCTCCGCGTCTGACCCGCCCGCTCCACCTCTGACCCGCCACCCCTTCTGACCTCTGACCCACCACCCCTTCTGCCCCGATCCCGACCCTTATGACCCGATCCCCGGAACGCGCCGTCCGCCCACCGACGCGGAGCGGGACCACCGCTCCGCCCGCACAAGGAGGAAACCCCCATGGAGAACAGTGCCGAGATCACGCCCTTCCGCGCCGAGACCCCCCAGACCGCCCTGGACGACCTCGCCGACCGCCTGGCCCGACTCGGTGGCCGAATACCCCGACCTGATCGGCCCGCTGAGCGACCCGCGCGCCCACGGCGGCCACGCCGCCGACGCCTTCCACCTGCTCATCCCGTCCCTGCCCGGATCCGGCTTCTCCGGACCCACCCGCGATAAGGGCTGGAACCGCCACCGCACCGCCCGCGCCGAGCCGATGCGCCGCCCGGCGTTCCTCAAGCACTTCGACGACGACCTGTCGGCCTTCGCCCAACCGCAGCGCACCGCAGGACCTCGCGCACGCACTGCCGACTCCCCGGCCGGCCCGGATCGGCCGGCCGCGCGGCCCTGTGACCCCTTCCCCGGCGCCCTCTCCGGTCGCCCCTCCTCGAAAGGCGGTTCTCCGTGACCACCGACGTCCTCTCCGTCCCCTCCCCCGCCGCGGCGGAGTCCCCGCCCCCGCGGCATCCGCGCCGCTGGACCGGCCTGCTCGCCATCCTGGCGGCGGACCTGCTCAACCTGCTGGACTCGACCGTGGGCGCCGTCGCCGCCCCGGTGATCCGCGCCGAGCTGGGCGGATCGCTCGCCACCCTGCAGTGGATCGCGGCGGGCTACACCCTGGCGATGACCGTGGGCCTGCTCACCGGCGGGCGGCTCGGCGACATGTTCGGCCGCAAGCGCATGATGACGCTCGGCATCGCCGGCTTCCTCATCACCTCGATGGCCTGCGCCCTGGCGTTCTCCCCGGAGACGCTGATCGCCGCCCGGGTGCTGCAGGGCGCCTTCGCCGCGGTCATGATCCCGCAGTCCTTCGGTCTGCTGCGCGACCTGTTCGGCCGCGAGGTCGGCAAGGCGTTCGCCGTGCTGGGCCCGGTCATCGGGCTGGCCACGATCCTGGGGCCCGTCGTCGCCGGGCTGCTCATCGAGGCCGACCTGTTCGGCACCGGATGGCGCATGATCTTCCTGCTCAACCTGCCGGTCGGTGTCTTCTCGCTGGTGGTGGGCTGGAAGGTGCTGCCCGACGGAGAACCCGTCGCCCGCGGGCAGCGCCTGGACCTGGGAGGCGCTCTGCTGGCCGGGACCGGCGTGCTGATGCTCGTCCACCCGCTGGTGCAGGGGCATGAGCTCGGCTGGCCCGCGTGGTCGCTGGCCATGCTCGCCGCGTCGGTCCCCGTGCTCGCCGTCTTCACCCTCCACCAGCTGCGCCGTGCCCGCTCGGGCCGCGCCCCTCTGGTCGACCTGAGCGTGCTGGCCAAGCGCTCCTACACCGGCGGCGTCGCCTTCGCCGTGCTCTTCTACGGCGCCATCACCGGTTTCTCCCTGACCGTCGGCCTGTTCCTCCAGCTCGGCCTGGGCTACAGCCCGCTGGAGGCGAGCCTGACGATGTCGGTGTGGGCCGTCGGCGCGTTCTTCGGCTCGGCGTTCGGCGGCGCCACGATGAACAGGCTCGGCCGCAACGTCCTGCACATCGGACTGGCGCTCATGGGCACCGGGCTCGCGATCCTCTACGCCGTCTTCTCCTCCGCCGGGACCGGTCTCGGCGCGGGGGACCTGGCCGCGCCGATGGCCGTCTTCGGCCTCGGCATGGGAATGATCTTCGTCCCGCTCTTCGACATCATCGTGGGCGATCTGGAGGACCGGGAGATCGGCTCCGCCTCCGGTCTGCTCTCGTCCTTCGAGCAGCTCGGCGCCTCCCTGGGCGTCGCGGTGCTCGGCACCGTCTACTTCGGCGCCGTCGGGCCCCTGCCGGACCTGCGCGACTTCCTGGACGCCGCCGCGCTCGTGGCGCTGCTGACCGCCGGGATCACCGTGCTGACCTTCCTCATCGGCTTCCTGCTGCCGAGACGGGCCCGACCGGGCGCGTCCGAGACGCACTGAACCCGCCGGAGAGAGCCGTACGGCACGCGCCCCTGGAGGGTGCGGGCCGTACGGCCGTGCGCGGCGTGACCGGTTCGGACCGCCCGGCGAGACGCGGCCGATGCGGCGGCACGGCGACCGGGAAAGCTCTGAGCTGGGGATTCATTTGTCCAGAAAGGTCTGGACAATGCCCGGACGCACATCGGACGGTTTCCGCTTGTCCCCGGCGGCGGCGGGCCGGGATAGTGATCGCCGGTCCCACCCGTTCCGCACCGCAGGAAGGCGGAGCAGCGGTGTGCCCGCGTCCCCGGCCGCTCCGCCCGGGAGGGCGCGATCCTCTCCGGGCCCGCCGTGCGGGTCTTCCCGGCCGCACCGGCGCGCCTGACGGGGGACGTGCCTGTCCGGCCGGGGAACGGCGGCGCGCACCCGGCCGTACGGGGGGCCGGGTGCGCGCGGACACCGCACGGGCCTCCGGCCGCCGGCGGAAGGGCCGGGCCACGGAGGGAACCGGGTGGCGTCCACCGTCGTCGGCCAGCCGACGAGTACACGGATCGTCCGCCTCCGGGCATCCACCAGGTCTCCGCCTGACCAGCAGGAACGGCACGAGCTAGACTAAGCCTGGCTAAGGGAAGGCAGCGAGACATGACGGAGGGGAGGGCCATGGCGGCCGGGGCGGCGGAGCAGTTCAACATCCACGAGGCCAAGACCCAGCTCTCCAAGATCCTGGAAAGGGTGGAGCGCGGCGAGGAGGTGGTCATCTCCCGCGCGGGCACCCCCATCGCGAAGGTCGTCCCGCTGCGGACCTCCACCCGGCGCCGGGGCCGGGGGTCCCTCCGCGGCACGCTCGTCATGGCCGACGACTGGGACTCGCGGCGGACGAACGAGGGCATCGCCGGAGAGTTCGGGCTCTGACCATGCGGCTGCTGCTGGACACCCACGTCATCCTCTGGTGGCTCACGGACGACGAGACGCTGTCCGGTGAGATCAAAGACCTGATCGACACGGAGGTCGACGTCTTCGTGAGCGCGGCCACCATCTGGGAGGTGGGCATCAAGCAGGCCCTCGGCAAGCTCGCGCCGGCGGACCTGCCGGAGAAGATCCTCGCATGCGAGCTGCGCGAGCTTCCGGTCACGCCCGCGCACGCCCTCGCCGCGGCCCGGCTACCGGCTCTCCACCGCGACCCCTTCGACCGCATGCTCGTCGCGCAGGCCCGCTGCGAAGGGCTGACGCTGGTCACCCGGGACGAGGAGATCCAGAAGTACGACGTCATGCTCCTGCGCGCTTGACCGCGGCCTCGAACCGACGGGTCCCGCGCGGCCCCGGGCGGATGACGTGACGATGTCGCCACGCGCGGCGGCCGCCCGCCCCCTCCCACCGCGCGCCCGCCGTACGGTCCCCGGGCGGGTGCGGGGACCGTACGGCATGCGGGACGGTCAGCCGGTGTTCTGCAGGCCGGCGGCGACGCCGTTGACCGACAGCAGCAGCAGCGTGGACAGGCGCTCGCGCTCCTCCTCCGGCAGGTCCTCGTCGGCGCGCAGCCGCGACAGGGCGCGCAGCTGGAGGTGGGAGAGCGCGTCCACGTAGGGGTCGCGGAGCTGGACCGCGCGGGAGAGCACCCGGCGGTTCTCCAGCAGCCGGCTGTGGCCGGTGACCTCCAGGACCAGGCGGCGGGTCAGGTCGTACTCGGCGAGGACCTGCTCGGCGAAGTCGTCCCGGCCGCCGAGCGCCAGGTAGCGGGAGGCGATGTCGCGGTCGGTCTTGGCCAGCGACATCTCCGCGTTGTCCAGCAGGGACGCGAACAGCGGCCACTCGCGGTAGGCGGCGCGCAGCTCCTCGGCGCCGCTCTCGGCGACGACCGCGGCCAGGCCGCTGCCCAGGCCGTACCAGCCCGGGAGGTTGACCCGGGTCTGCGCCCAGGCGAACACCCACGGGATGGCCCGCAGGTCGTCCAGCGACCGGGGGGCGCCCAGGCCGCGGCGGGCCGGGCGGGAGCCGAGGCGGAGCGAGCCGATCTCCTCCAGCGGGCTGACCAGCGAGAACCACTCGGGGAAGCCGGGCGCCTCGGTGAGCGAACGGTAGGCCTTCTCCGAGGCGGAGGCGACCTGCTGGGCGACCGTGCGGAAGCGGCCGGCGGCCTCGGCCGTGCGGGCCTCGACGGCCGGGGTGGAGGCGAGCAGCACCGCCGAGGTCACCTGCTCCAGGTGGCGGCGGGCGATGGCCTCGTGCCCGTAGCGGGCGAAGATGACCTCGCCCTGCTCGGTGACCTTGAACCGGCCGCCGACCGACCCCGGCGCCTGGGCGAGCACCGCCCGGTTGGCCGGCCCGCCGCCGCGGCCCAGGGCGCCGCCCCGGCCGTGGAAGAGCGTCAGCTTCACGTCGTGCTCGGCGGCCCAGGCGGCCAGCGCCTCCTGCGCCTCGTACAGCTTCAGGGTGGCGGCGGCCGGGCCGAGCTCCTTCGCGGAGTCGGAGTAGCCGAGCATGACCTCCAGCCGCCTGCCGCCCGCGGCCAGCCGCTCCTGCACGGCGGGCAGCTCCAGCATCCCGGAGAGCACGCCGGGCGCGGCGGCCAGGTCGGCGCCGGACTCGAAGAGCGGGACCACGTCGAGCACCGGGGCCCGGTCGCCGAGGGCGTGCGCGGCCAGCTCGTAGACGGCTGCGACGTCGGCGGCCGAGCGGGTGAAGGAGACCACGTAGCGGGAGCAGGCGCGCACGCCGAAGCGCTCCTGGATCCAGGCGATGGTGCGGATCGTGGCCAGCACCTCCTCGGTCCGCTCGGAGACCTCGCCCGAGGCGAGCTCGGCCAGCGCCGCGGCGTGCACCTGGGAGTGCTGGCGCACCTCCAGCTCGGCCAGGTGGAAGCCGAAGGTCTCCACCTGCCAGATCAGGTGCTGCAGCTCGCCGTAGGCCTGCCGCCTCGCCCCGCCCGCGGCCAGGGACTCCTGGGCCAGGCGCAGGTCGGCCAGGAACTCCTCCGGCGAGCGGTAGGCCAGGTCGAGGCTGCGCTGCCGGGTGGCGGCGAGGCGGGCCGCGGCGAACAGCAGCCACTGCCGGTGCGGCTCCCGCGGGGAGCGGGTGGCCATCTCCGAGACGAGCTCGGGGTGGTCGTGCTCGGCCTGGACCAGCGCGGCCCGCAGCGCCGGCGAGGGCGGGGTGTACTCGGAGGTCAGGGTGAGGGTCCGGCCGATCCGCGAGGTGGCGTTCTCCAGCGCGATCAGCACGTGCTCGGCCTGGATGAGCACGGCCTCCCGGGTGACCCGGGCGGTGACGTTGGGGTTGCCGTCGCGGTCGCCGCCGATCCAGCTGCCGTAGCGGATGAAGGGGCGGGCCAGCGGCGCGCGGGTCCCGGTGCCTTCGGAGAGCACGGCGTCCAGCGCGCGGTAGATGTGCGGGACCATCCGGAACAGCGTCTCGTCGAAGGCCGCCATCGCGGTACGGACCTCGTCCAGCGGGTCGAGCTTGGTGTGCCGGAGCTGGGCGGTCCGCCAGAGCAGGTCGATCTCCTCCAGCAGCCGCCGCCGGGTCTCGGCGCGCTCGCCCGCGCCGACGCCGGGCGCGTTGTAGGCGGCGAGCTGGGCGCTGATCCGCTGGATCGCGGTGACCACCGCGCGCCGGCGCGCCTCGGTGGGGTGCGCGGTCAGCACCGGGTGCAGCCGCAGCTCCTCCACCAGCTCGGCGACGCGCTCCTGGCCGAGCTCCTGCACGGCCTGGGCCAGCGACTCGGGCAGCGGCCGCTCGCCGGTGTCGCGGGCGCGGAGCGTGCGGATGCGGAAGTGCTCCTCGGCCAGGTTCACCAGGTGGAAGTAGCAGGTGAAGGCCCGGGCGATCTTGACGGCCCGGCTGATCGGCCACTCGGCCACCATCGCGGCGACCTCGTCGGTGGAGATCTCCTTGCGGCGGGCCGCGATGACGGCCTTGCGGAGGCGTTCGACGTCGGCGAGCAGGTCGTCGCCGCCGTGCTCGGCGATGACCTCGCCGAGGAGCCCGCCGAGCAGCCGCACGTCCGCGCGGAGCTCGTCGGGCATCTCGGTTACTGCGGAAGAACGTTCTGCCTGGTTGGGCGCGCTGGCGGACATGATTGCCAGGGTATCGAGTGCGTTTTCTCCCGCGGAGACCGGTCTCACCTATTGGACTAGACCAATGGGCGGTTCAGGTCTGGTGCGAGATCGCCCCCAGGATCTCCGGGTGCCGGTCGAAGCCGAGCCGCCCGGCGAGCCTGCGCCCGCCCATCGCGGCGAGGACCCCGTACGGCACGGCGAGCGCGCTGATCCAGGTCAGGCCGAGCATGACGGGCAGCACGACCGGCAGCGCCAGCACGGCGGTGCCGATCATCGCGCCGAACGAGCCGGCGAAGGCGAGGCCGCCCTGGCCCGGCGCCGCACCGGTGAAGGCGTTGAGCCGCTCGGGCACCGTGTACGGCAGGAGCACGCTGGTCACCGCGCCCGCGCCCAGACCGACCCCGAGCACGCCCCAGGCGGTGAGCACCGCGGGCACCGCCCAGAGCACGTCGCCGGCGAGCAGGCCCGCCACCACGGACAGCACCGCGAGCGCGGGCACCGCGATCACCGCCACCGCCAGGTACCGCCCGGCGAGGTCGGTCCGCCAGGCCCGGGCCGTGCCGTACACCATGGCGTTCATCCACAGCGAGCGGCCGTCGATGCCGAAGGAGTTGCACGACTGCAGGCCGATCATCAGCGCGCCCAGGCACGCGGGGGCGATGGCGAGCACCGGGCCGGGGGTGGCCCCCGCGTCCCCGTTGAGGGAGAAGGCCATGACCCCGGTGATCGCGAGGGCGGCGAACCAGCCCACCCGGCCGCGGGGGTCGCGGCGGGCGTACTTGAGCTCCTTGACGACGACCGCGGCGAGCGGGCCGTCGGGCAGGAGCCGGGCCACCAGGCCGCGGGAGTTGCGCACGGAGGCGGCGGCCTGGGTGGAGGCGTCGGCGGTGACCATGGCGCGGCGCAGGGCCGCGATCCAGAGCAGGCCGACCGCGACGGCGAGGGCGGCCAGGAAGAGGACCTCGGTGAGGGCGACGAGGCCGCCGTCGGCGAGGGCGTGCGCGGCCATGCCCGGCGGGGTCCAGCGCAGCACCGAGGCGACGTCGTGCAGCATCCGCACCGGGTCGCCGGTCAGGCCGTTGTTGAGCAGCAGGTTGGGCAGCTGCGCGGCCAGGATGAAGAAGATCACCGAGACCGCGAGCACGTCCCGGCCGCGGCGGGTGCGCAGCACCCCGGACAGCGCGGTGGTGACCAGCCGGGAGGTGACGACGCAGAGGGCGAACAGGAGCAGCACGGCGACGGCGCCCAGCAGCAGGCCGCCGGGGCCTCGGGCCAGGCCGGCGACCGCGCCGAACATGACGATCAGCAGGGCGACCGGCCAGACGCCGGTGACCGAGGAGGTGAACATGCCGGCCGCGAGCCGGGCGGTGGTCAGCGGGAACAGCGCCAGCCGGGACGGGTCGAGCGTGTCGTCCAGGCCGAAGGCGAGCAGCGGGACGACCACCCAGCCGACCAGCATCGCGGTGAACAGCACGGTCACGACGTCGAGCGCGGTCCGCACGGGCGCCGCGCCCAGCAGCGCCATGACGGTGAAGCCGCCGGACGCGACGAGGAGCGCGAGCACCAGGGTGAGGATGAAGCCCAGCAGGCGCGCGGTGTCGCCGCGCAGGTTCCCGGCGACCAGCCGGAGCTTGAGCCGGGCGAAGACCGCGGGCCCCACGGGCGCCGCGCCCGCCGGCGCGCCCGGGGCCGCGTGAGCAGCAGGCCCATCCAGCGGTCGGCGTCCCGTGCCCGCCCGCGCGCCCGGGGCCGCGGGGACCGCCGGGCCCGACTGCGGATCGGGGAGCGCCGCGCCCGGCGCGGCGGGGTCGCCGGCGTTCATGCCGAGGTCGCGCCCAGCCACGAGAGCCCCTCCCCTCCGTCGCCGTTTCCGTGCGCTCCGACCAGGTCGAGGAAGGCCTCGTTGAGGCTCCGCCCGCCGCGCACCTCGTCCAGCGGGCCCTGCGCGACGATCCGCCCGCGGCTCATCACCGACACCCAGTCGCACAGCCGCTCCACCAGGTCCATCACGTGGCTGGAGAACACGACGGTCGAGCCGGAGGCGGTGTAGCGCCGCAGCACCTCGACCAGCGTGTTGGCGCTGACCGGGTCCACGCCCTCGAACGGCTCGTCCAGGAAGAGCACCCGGGGGTTGTGCAGCAGCGCGGCGGCCAGGCCGATCTTCTTGCGCATGCCGGTGGAGTAGTCGACGACGAGCTTGTCGGCCGACTCCGTCAGGTCCATGACCCGCAGCAGCTCCTCGGCGCGCCGTTCCACCTCGGCCCTGGGGATGCCCCGCAGCTGGCCGTTGTAGGACAGCAGCTCCCGGCCCGACAGCCGCTCGAACAGGCGCAGGCCCTCGGGCAACACGCCGATGCGGGCCTTGACCGCGACCGGATCGCGCCAGACGTCGGCGCCGCCGACCCAGACCGTCCCGCCGTCCGGGCGGAGCAGGCCGGTGACCATGCTGAGCGTGGTGGTCTTGCCGGCGCCGTTGGGCCCGACCAGCCCCGCGAAGCTGCCCTGCGGCACGACGAGGTCGACGCCGCCCACGGCCACCTGGTCACCGAACCTCTTGAACAGCCCCTGGGTCCGCACCGCCTGCGCGATGTCCACTTTGACACCTACCTTGCATTGTTTCTTGTTTGTTGACCCTACGCCTCCCCGGGGCAACGAACGGACGCCCCCGTTCGTTCGTGATGTCAGCGACTGGTTACCCTGCTGGGGATGGACCGCCGGACGTGCGAGCAGGAGCCGATTTGATGAGTGCTGAGCCGGTTTCCCCCGGGATCGACATCCACACCACGGCAGGCAAGATCGCCGATCTGGAGCGCCGCCTGGACGAGGCCGCCCACGCCGGATCGGCCCGCGCGGTGGCCAAGCAGCACGCCAAGGGCAAGATGACCGCCCGCGAACGCGTCCTCGCGCTGCTGGACCCCGACAGCTTCGTCGAGTTCGACGAGCTGGCCAGGCACCGCTCCACCAGCTTCGGCCTGGACCGCGAGCGCCCCTACGGCGACGGGGTGGTGACCGGCCACGGCACGATCGACGGCCGGCCGGTGGCCGTCTTCGCCCAGGACTTCACCGTCTTCGGCGGGTCGCTGGGCGAGGTCTTCGGCGAGAAGATCGTCAAGGTCATGGACCACGCGCTCAAGACCGGCTGCCCGGTCATCGGCATCAACGACTCCGGCGGGGCCCGCATCCAGGAGGGCGTCGTCTCCCTGGGCCTGTACGCCGAGATCTTCAAGCGGAACGTGCACGCCTCCGGGGTGATCCCGCAGATCTCGCTGATCATGGGCCCGTGCGCGGGCGGCGCGGTCTACTCGCCCGCCCTCACCGACTTCGTGCTGATGGTCTCGGAGAAGTCGCACATGTTCATCACCGGCCCGGACGTCATCAAGACGGTCACCGGCGAGGAGGTGACCTTCGAGGAGCTCGGCGGCGCGCACACGCACAACTCCCGCTCGGGCGTGGCGCACTACGAGGCCTCCGACGAGGCCGACTGCCTGGACTTCGCCCGGGCGCTGCTGTCCTACCTGCCGTCCAACAACATGGACGACGCCCCGGTCTTCGACACCGACGCGGTGCTCACCGTCACCGACGCCGACCGCGAGCTCGACACGGTGATCCCCGACTCGGCCAACCAGCCGTACGACATGCACACGGTGATCGAGGCCGTCCTGGACGACGGCGAGTTCCTGGAGCTGCACGCCCAGTTCGCCCCGAACATCCTCGTCGGCTTCGGCCGGGTCGAGGGGCGCTCGGTGGGCATCGTCGCCAACCAGCCGATGAGCCTCGCCGGCACGCTGGACATCGCCGCCTCGGAGAAGGCCGCCCGGTTCGTGCGCACCTGCGACGCCTTCAACATCCCCGTCCTGACCTTCGTCGACGTCCCCGGCTTCCTGCCCGGCACCGACCAGGAGTGGAACGGCATCATCCGCCGCGGCGCCAAGCTGCTGTACGCCTACGCCGAGGCGACCGTGCCGCTGGTCACGGTGATCACCCGCAAGGCGTACGGCGGCGCCTACGACGTCATGGGCTCCAAGCACCTGGGCGCGGACGTCAACCTGGCCTGGCCGACCGCGCAGATCGCGGTGATGGGGGCCCAGGGCGCGGTCAACATCCTCTACCGTCGCGAGCTCGCCGCGGCCGCCGATCCGGACGCCGAGCGGGCCCGCCTCGTCACCGAGTACGAGGACACCCTCGCCAACCCGTATCTCGCGGCCGAAAGAGGGTATGTGGACGCGGTGATCCGACCGTCCGACACCCGAGTCCAGATCGTCCGGGCACTGCGCGCGCTGCGCAACAAGCGCGCCTCGCTGCCCCCGAAGAAGCACGGGAACATTCCGCTGTGACGCATCTGAAGATCATCCGAGGGGACGCGACCCCGGAGGAGATCACCGCGCTGGTGGTCGCCCTGGCGTCGCGCGCCGTTCCGGAAGCAAAAGTCCCACAAAAGCAGGAAAACTGGCGAAATCCCGCCCATCGCATGCGAAAGCCTCTTCCTACCGGACAAGGCGCGTGGAGATCGAGCGGACTACCGGGATAGATCCCCGGAACGGGGTGTCAAGTCGCGTGAGAGTTGGGAGCATCTAAGAAATGGGCGCAAATAGTCAGCCGATCAGCTAGCCGCGAGGCCTGGAGGACGACATGGACCTCACCGCTCGCCCCGTCGCGGCGAAGTACGCCGTGCTGGTCGACGTGGGTTACCTCTACGCGGCCGCGGGCGAGGTGCTCCTCGGCGCCAAGGAGCGCAAGGAGTACCGCGTCGCCGCGGACGAGCTGATCCAGGCCCTGCAGAAGCACGCCGAGACCCGCATCCACGGCGAGCTGCTCCGGATCTACTGGTACGACGCCGCCCGCGACCGCGTGCCCACGGTGGACCAGCGCGTCATCGCCCAGCTCCCCTGGGTCAAGGTGCGACTGGGCAACCTCAACGCCCGCGGCCAGCAGAAGGGCGTCGACGCGCAGATCCGCAGCGACCTGGAGGCGCTGGCCCGGCACCACGCGGTCAGCGACACCATCCTGATCGCCGGGGACGAGGACATGGTGCCGGCCGTCGAGGCCGCCCAGGCGTACGGCGTGCGCATCCACCTGTGGGGCGTCGAGCCGCCGTACGGCACCAACCAGGCCGAGCGGCTCGTCTGGGAGGCCGACACCGTCGAGATCCTCAGCGCCGACTTCCTGCGCGACTTCTTCAGCCGCGCCCCCCAGCCCGTGCCGGTCCCCCCGGCCACGCCCTCCCCCGCCCAGGTCTTCGCCGGCCGCGCTCCCGCCGTCAAGCCCAAGGTCCCGGCGGGCGGGGTCACCAAGCTCGGCCCCAGCCGCCCCCGGGTCGAGGAGGTGGGCGAGCACGTCGCGCAGAAATGGATCCTCACCCGCGGCCGCGACAACATCCGCGACCTGCTCCCCGGCCCGATCCTGCCCACGGTGATCGACACCGAGCTGCTGATCGAGGCGGAGAAGGAGCTGGGCCACTCGCTGCGCCCGTTCCCGGAGGCCCGCGTCTGGCTCCGCGACGGCTTCTGGGCCCGCGTCTACCGCGAGTTCGACCTGGGCGTCGGCATCTCCTCCCGCTGACCCGGCGCCCGCCCGCCGCCGGGACGGGCGGCCGCGGCCGGACCCGCCACGGTGACGTCCGATTCCCGCCAGCCGTACGGCCTGCGCTGGGGATAGCGTCGTAAGCGTGTCCCTGAGAGAACTCGACTCCGACTCCTGCTACCGCGCCGTCGTCGCGCGGGACCCCCGGTTCGACGGGCGGTTCTACACGGCGGTCACCTCGACGGGCATCTACTGCCGGCCGATCTGCCCGGCCCGCACGCCCGCGCTGCGCAACGTGCGCTTCTACCGGCACGCCGCCTCCGCGGAGGCGGCCGGGTTCCGGCCCTGCAAGCGGTGCCGCCCCGAGCTCAGCCCCGGCGACCCCGGCTGGGACCTGCGGGGCGACGTGATCGGCCGGGCGCTCCGGCTGATCGACGAGGGCGTGGCCGACGACGCCGGGGTGGCGGGGCTGGCCCGGCGGCTGCACATCACCGAGCGGCACCTGCGCCGGCTGTTCACCGCCGAGCTGGGCACGGGGCCGCTGGCCGTCGCCCGGACCAAACGCCTGCTGCTGGCCAAGCAGCTGCTGACCGAGACCTCGCTGCCGATCACGGACGTGGCCTTCGCCGCGGGCTTCGGCAGCGTGCGGCAGTTCAACGCGACCATGAAGGAGACCTACGGCTTCACCCCCGGCGAGCTGCGGGCCACCGCGGGCCGGACCGGGACGGGACCGGCCGGCCGCCCCGCCGCGGGCCCCGGCACCGCCACCGCTCCCGGGGCCGCCCTGACGCTCCGGCTGCACCGGCGCGAGCCGTACGAGGCCGCGGCCATGATGCGGTTCCTGCGCGCCCGGGCGATCCCCGGCCTGGAGCGGGTCGACGGCCCGCCCGAACCGGACGGCGACCTGCCCGGCGGTCCTCGCGGCCTGCCCGGGCCGGAGCGCTGGAGCTACACCCGGGCCGTCCCCGAGGGCGTGGTCACGCTGACGCCGCTGCCCGGCCACGTCCGCCTGGACGTGCGCCTCGGCGACACCCGCCACCTCGCCCGCGTGGTCGCCCGCTGCCGCCGCCTGCTCGACCTCGACGCCGATCCCGTGGCCATCTCCGCCGCCCTCGGGGAGACCGCGCTGGGCCCGCTCGTCGAGGCCCGCCCGGGCCTGCGGGTGCCCGGCGCGTGGGACGGCTTCGAGCTGGCCGTGCGCGCCGTGGTCGGTCAGCAGATCTCCGTCGCCGGGGCCCGCACGCTCCTGGGCCGCATCGTCGCCCGGGCCGGCAGGCCCGCCTTCCCCGCCCCGGCGGACGCTCCCCCGGAACAGGACGGCCTCGCCCTCCTGTTCCCCACCGCCGGGCAGCTCCTGGCCGCCGACCTGGACGGGCTCGGGCTGACCGGGCGGCGCGTCGCCACCCTGCGGGCGCTGGCCGAGCGGGTGGTGGGCGGCGAGATCGACCTGGACGGGGCCCAGGAACCCGGCGAGACCGTCTCCGCGCTGCTCCGGGTGCCCGGGATCGGGCCGTGGACGGCCGGATACATCGCGCTGCGGGCGCTGCGGGACCCGGACGCGTGGCCGGAGGGCGACCTCGTGCTCCGGCGGTCCATGGCGTGCCTGGGCATCCCCGACGACCACGTCGAGCGGTGGCGCCCCTGGCGGGCCTACGCCGCCCTGCACCTGTGGAACTCCGCATGACCGCCGCACCGGGATCGAGCCCCTGCCCGCCCTCCGCGAGGCCGGGCCCCGCCGTCCCGCTCCCCGGGAGCCCCCGCCCGGCGCCGCCGGGCACCGGGCGCTCCCCCACGACGACCGAAGCACGCGTCCCGGCCTCTCCCCGCGCCTGACGGCCGGGGCCTCCACCTTCCGAGGAGTTCCGATGATCGAGGCACAGATCCTGCCCACCCCCACCGGCCCGCTGGCGCTGCTCTCCCACGAGGGGGTGCTGGTCGCGGCCGGCTTCACCGCCGAGGCCGAGGACATGTTCGCCCGGCTCCCGCCCGCGCTGCGGAGCCTCGGCCTGACCCCCGTCGCCGACCTGGGCCCCGCCGCGCAGGCCGTACGCGACTATCTGGACGGCGACCTGAAGGCCCTGGACGGCGTGCCGGTCAGCCAGCCCGGCACGCCGAGGCGGCAGCGGCTGCTGGCGGCCCTGCGCGAGGTGCCTCCCGGCACCACCGTCACCTACGCGGAGCTGGCCGAGCGGGCGGGCATGCCGCGGACCGCGGCCCGGGCCGCGGGCGGGGCCTGCGCGGGCAACCTCATCGCCCCGTTCGTCCCCTGCCACCGCGTGCTGCCGTCGACCGGCGGCTACGGCGGCTACTACTACGGCACGCCGGTCAAGCGCTGGCTGCTGGCGCACGAGAAGGCCGTCCTGTAGGCGGCCCGGCCGGACCAGGCCGGACCGTGGCGGGCCGTGGCGGGCCGTGGCGGGCCGCCCGCGGCGCCCGTCGCGGGCGGACCCGCGCCGCTCAGCCGCCGCGGACGACGCTCTGCACCTCGCCCACCGGGACGTCGCGGGTGGCGCCCACCTCGACGGGGTCGTAGGCGAACGGCACCACGTCGTCCTCCACCTCGACCTCCCAGACCGAGGTCACCGTCAGCTCGTAGACCTTGCGCGGCTGGTCGGCCGAGGCGCGCAGGTAGCGGACCCCGCAGGTGAACTCCGCCCCCTTGGCGTACGGCCGGCCGCGCGGCCCGCAGTCCTCCTTGACCTCGGCGCGGTCGGCGGTCGTGCCGGGGTCGATCCTCAGCCCGTCGAGGGTGGCGGTCACGGTCGCGCTCATGAAGCCCGGGATCGTGGCGGTCACCGAGCGGGTGGTCTGCCCCGCCCCGTCCAGCCAGACCCAGGTCGGCAGGTTGACGTAGCTCTTGGCGTCCGGGTTGAGCTCGACCTGCGGCTCGGGCACGGTCAGCGCGGCGCGGGCGATCTCGACCAGCTCGGCGATGGTGATCCCGGCGGGCGGGGTGGTGCCCGGCGGCACCCAGACGAAGGGTTCGAGGCCGTTCCAGCAGGCGTTCCCGCCGGGGTCGGCCGCGTTGTAGGCGGGCGTCCACCACCGGCCGTCCTCGCCGACCTTGTCCTTGAACTGCTTGAGGAACTCCTGGAACTTCTCCTCGGTGGCGCCCGGCGTGAGCCGGAACCACCAGGCCCGCAGGTCCTCCTGGGTCCGGAGCATGCCGGCGGCGTCCTTGCCCGGCTCGTACCAGCAGGGGCGCTTGATCCGGTAACCGTCGCCCCGGCCGCCCCCGAGCCCGGTCCCGGTGATGACGATCTGCGAGTTCTGCAGGCGGACTCCGGCCGTCCGCCCCTCCTGGAAGCCCTCCCCTGGGGGCACCGGGGCGAGCGCCAGGACGCCCGCCAGGACCGCTTTCATGATCATCTTTGACATCCCTCCGCACTGTCGCCGGGAGGCAGGGAGTAGAGGAGCCTCCGGATCCTGCGGGTCCCGTCGTCGTACCGCCGGACCGCGACGACCTGGAAGTACGGCCTGCGCATCCAGGACTCCGGCCTGCGGGCCCTCCCGGTCCGCGCGTCCAGCACCCGCATCCCGGACAGGTCCACGCACAGGCCCAGCTCCGCCCCGGGACCGTCCACCGCGCGGACGACGAACCCGTACAGCCGGGCGGTGCCGCGCACCGAGCGGCCCTCGTCGACGAAGGAGTGCACCCAGTCGTAGCCCTGCCGGCTGCCGTCCATCTCCAGCCGTCCCAGGTAGGCGTCGTCCTCGCCGCCGCCCGCGATCGCCCGCAGGGACTCGGCGAAGTAGTCGCGGACCACCGCCACCATGCCCGCCGTGTCCGGATCCGCCGCGGCCGGCGCCTCCACCGCCACCCGCACGCCGGGCGCGGCCTGGACCGTCTCCGTCCCGGGTGCGGCGGCCGCCGGGGAGGCCGTGCTCGCGGGGTCGCCGGGGCCCTCCGGGTTCCCTCGCCCCCCGGGGTTCCCGGAGGTCCCGCCGCTCCCCGGCGCGGCGGATCCTCCGGACGCGCCCGCCCGGAGGTCGCCGGGCGTGAACGCCGGGGCGGGCCGCGAGGAGCAGCCCGCCGTCCCTGCGATCAGCACGGCGACCAGCGCGGTGATCAGCACGGCCGGCGCGGCCGGTACGGTCGGCACGGCCGGCGCGGTCGGCACACGCACGCCGACCACGCTAGGAGCCGCTCCCGTCCGCGGCCACCGGTATGCACGGATCGGCATGGTTCGCGCCCCTCCCCTCACGCCGACGGCGCCGAACTCATCCGCCAGGTGGGCAGCAGCTCGTCGATCAGGGCCTCCGTCTCCGGCGCCATGCCGCCGCCGTACGGGTGGGAGGCGGCCCGCCGGTGCAGGGCGTCGGCCACGGCCCGCAGGCGGGCCGGGTCGCCGGTCCGGTGGGCGGCCCGGAGCAGGTCGCGCCAGAGCCCCTCGTCGTCGGCGGCCAGCAGCAGCCCGGCGCGGGCCGCGGCCACCGCCCGGTCGGCCTCGCCGTACTCCAGCCACACCTCGCAGAGCCGGTGCGCCGCGTCCGCGACCCCCGCCGTCACCTCGTACTCCAGGTCGTCGGCGGCCAGCCACGCGTAGCGGCCGCGCGGGCGGCCGCTCAGCAGCGGCCCCCGCACCAGGCCGAGCGCCTGCTCCAGCAGCCCGGCGCGCGCCGCGGCGTCCGCGTGGGAGCGGCGGACCAGGTCGCGGAAGAGCATCCAGTCGGTCCGCACCTGCGGGCCGAGGCGGAGCCGCCCGGACTCGTCGGCGTACAGGTTGGGGCGGCCCGCGGAGTCGGTGCCCAGCCAGGCGGCCACCCGGGCGATGGTGGCGTCCCGCACCACGGCCTGCACGCCGCGCGGCCACAGCACGCCGCCCAGCACGACCGGGTGCACGCCGCTCGGGTGGGTGGCCAGGTAGACCACCATCTCGACGGCGAGCGCGGCCCGGCCCTCCTCCATCGGCGGCGGCCCCGCGATCTCGACCGGGCCGAGGATCCGCACCTCCACCGAGGGGTCCTGCGGGACCGGCCCGGCGTCGTCGGACAGGGGCTCACCCCCGAGGTCCCGGGCGGTGGAGAACAGCTCGACCAGCGCCCGGTACTGCCTGCGGGGCAGCAGCTGCGCCGTCACCTCGAAGCCGAGCGCGTCCACCCGGAGGCGGCCGTCCTGGCCGATCTCCCAGTGCCACGTGGCGTCCGGCACGTCACCGGCGACGACGTGGCCGGTGGCCGTCCGCACCCCCTTGCGGGCGAGCAGCGCCAGTCTCCGCGCCTCCTCCGGGCTCGGCGCGATCGCGGAGAGCAGGTAGTGCGGCGACCAGACGGGGTCGGCGGCGCGGCCGTGGATCCGCCCGGTGAGCACCTCGGCGCCGCGGCCGGCGTCCGCTGCCCGCGCCTCGGCCTCCAGCTCCGGCAGGACCTCCGCCAGGCTGCTCACGCACCGGATCCGCTCGGGGGCGATCACCGCCAGCTCCTCGCCGAAGCCGACGAGCGTCACGCGCATCCGGTCCGACCAGCGGTTGGTGGCGAGCTCCACGGCGAGCGCGGCCAGCGCGGCGGTGGTCTGCGCCCCGGTGACGGCGATCAGGCCGTGCGCGGCCTCCAGGTCGACGAGGAGCCGGCCCTCGCCGTCCCCGCCCAGGGAGACGAGCCCCGGGTACGGCGCGGGCGCGTCGGACAGCGCCCGCTCGTCCAGCATCCTGCCCTCGTGCGCGGGCAGCCGCCAGACCTGCCCGCCGTCGCAGGCGGTCCACGGCGCGGGGGCGTCGGGGTCCGGCGGGTGGATCCACAGGTCGAGGTGGCGCGGGGACAGGTGGGCGGCGTAGACCGTCGGCGGGACCCGCCCGGCCTCGGCCAGGGAGCGGCCCAGGAGCCGGAGCCCGAGGTCCAGCATCCGGCTGCCGGGGGCGTCCGCGCCGAGCCGGAGCGCGAGTTCGGCCTCGGCCGCGTCCTGCCGGGGGCGGACGATCCGCCGTCCGAACGCCCGGTGCCAGAGCTGTTCCCGGCGCCTGCGCCCGAGCGCCGCCAGGAGCCCCGCCGCGGCCAGCGAGGCCGCGGCCAGATAGTCGAGCATGCCCGGCGCCGAATCACCGGGATCACCGGGATCACCGGGATCACCGGGATCACCGTGGTTGGCGTGGCCACCGCGGTCGGCCGGGCCGCCCGGGGCACCGCGATCGCCCGGCTTCCCGGTCTCCTCGGGGTATCCGGTCCTCCCGCCGCCGGGGACGGCGGGGCCGGCCTGGGCGGGGCCGGGGTCGGCCGCCGCGGGCGGGCCGGACCGCTCGGGAGCTCCTTCCGCAGGCCGCTCGGGAGCTCCTTCCGCGGCCCGTTCGGGGACCGGCTCCCGGACCTGCTCCGGGGCGCCGGGCCGTACGGCGGGCCGCTCCCGCGAGGCGTCCGGGGCCGGCTCGGACCGCACGGCGGGCGCGCCGGACGGGCCGGGGGCCTCGTACCGGGTGCGGCCGTCCAGCTCGGCGGGCGCTCCGGGATGCTCCCGGAGCGTGTCGGGGCGCGACTGGCCTGCTGGGACGACGTGCACGTTCCTGGCGTCGTCCGGCATGTCGAGGACCCAGCCGGGCCGGATCAGGTCCGCGATGCGCAACCGGCTGCCGTCGGGCTGCTCCTTGTGCTGGTTGAGCCGGTAGATCTCCGGGTAGCGGCGGCCGTCGCCCAGGCACTTCTCGGCGATCTCCCACAGGCTCTCGTGGTGCCGCCCGTGCGGCGGCTGGACCACGTAGACCTTCTTGGCCTTCTCCACCGGCACCAGCGACGCCCGCTCCCCGGTGACCGGCGCGGCCAGGGGGGAGGCGTCGGCCGCGGCGGCGGCCGCCGGGCGGTCGGCGGGCGGGCCGGTCGGCCGCACCAGGGGGACGGCCACCGCCGAGACCGTGAACAGCAGCAGGACCGCCGAGACCAGCCGGTTGGCCAGCGCCTGGGTGCCGCCGGCGAGCGGGACCCGGGCGGGCATGCCGACCCGGCGGATCCCGGCGTAGAGCTCGACGGCCACGCAGACGACCAGTTGCAGCCAGGCCAGCCAGACCAGCAGCACCAGGATCGCCACGACCGTGCCGGTGCCCACCTGGCTGCTCAGCAGGTCCAGGTCGAGCAGCTCCGGCGGGAGCGGCGGCCCGGCGAGCCGGAGCAGCGCGTAGGGGACCCCGCCGACCAGCGCGACCAGCAGGGCCAGCGCGCCGATCCCGGCGAGCAGGTCGCCGGGCGTGCGCCTGGGCCTGATGCGCACGGGCTGCCGTGCCGGCATGCGTCTCCCCTCCCTGTCCTTCAGCGTTCCTCAGCCTCCTTCGGGCTCCCGTGTCCAGGGTCGCCGCCCGCCGCCGCCCCGGCCGCCCGGGCGACCCGATCGGTCTGGATCCCGGCCCGGAACCGGCGCCGGTCCCGCGGCACTACGCCTCCTCCCCGATGTCCGGGCCCGCCACGACCGCGGCCTCCATCGCCGACCCCGGGAAGCCGAGCGCGGCGAGGAAGAACGCCTCCCAGCGGACGGAGACGGTCACCTCCACCTCCGCCTCCCCCGGCTCGCACGCGGTGAGCTCGGCGTCGGCGGCGGCGTGGGCGGAGACGATCTCCTCGGCGGCGGCGCAGACCTCCTCACCCGTCAGCAGCCGGACCTGGCCGGTCTGCCGCAGGTGCTCGACGTCGATCCGGTCGGCCGCGGCCCGGGCGGCCTGCTCGGCGACGTCCGCGGCCCGCAGCCGGGCGTTGATCGCGGCCCCGCCGTCCACCAGCAGTCCGGCCAGCAGGAAGACCACGGCGGAGAACAGCACCGTGAAGACCGCCATCGACCCGCGGTCCCCGCCGTACCGGGCCGGGGCACGGAGGAAGCGGAGACGGGGGGAACGGGTACGGCCCGCGCGGATCCGGTTCACTCCACCCTCCGGAAGCGCTCCAGGGGGACCACCGAGTCGCCGCGGATCTCCTTGGCCGCGCCGAAGCCGAGGAATCCGAGATCCAGGGAGCAGGACACCTCGACCCTGACCCGGCCGCCCTCCTGCCACTGGGTGCCGTCCAGACTGACCGCGGGCTCGCACTCACCGGACAGGGACGCCTCGGCCGCGTCGGCGGCGGAAGCCTCAGCGTCGGCGCGGGTGCGCTCGACCGAGGCGGCCCGGGCCGCGTCCCTGGCCGCGCCGTTGACCTCGCCCTGGGCCTCCACGACCCGGCCCGCGCCGACCAGGAAGAGCAGGAAGAGCAGGAAGACCGGGGCGAGCAGCACCGTCTCGGCCGAGAGCGACCCGCGCTCGGCCCCGTCCGCGCACCGGACGTGCGGAGACCGGGGACGGCGACCGGCCGGGCGGGCTACTGGCATCCCTCACTCCCGTCGTCGGGGCGGAAGCACTCGACCGGGCCGCCGAAGCGCGCGGTGACGGTGAACGTCGTGGACGGCAGCAGCGGCACGACCTGGACCGCGGTCGCGGTGACCTCGACACCGCGCCGGTCACCGTCCTCCCAGGCGGTGGCGGTGGCCCCGGACAGCAGCCCGGGGCCGACGGCCCGGAGCACCTCGCCGGCCCGGGCCTCGGCGTCCTCCCGCCAGGAGTCGGTGTCGACCCTGGCCAGCCGTGCGCCCTCCCGCGCGGCGGCGTCGGCCACCTGGCGGCCGTGGAACCAGAGGGCGAACTGCACCACGAGCAGGATGACGACCAGCACCACCGGCATGATCATGGCGAGCTCGACGGCGGTGGCCCCCCGTTCCCGTTCCGGACCACGGACGCGGACACGGTCACGGTCACGGACGCGGACGCGAACGCCGACACCGGCACCGGCACCGGCACCGGCACCGGCAGGACGGTCCCGGCCGCGCACCCGGTCACGGCTCGGTGCCGCCACCGCCGTCACCTCCGGTGTCACCGCCCGCGCCTCCGCCGCCGAACTGGTCGGAGATCTCCGCCTGCTTGTCCTGGACCAGCTGCCTGATGAGCGTGGCCAGGCCGAGCGCGACCCCGGCGATGATGGCGGTGATGATGACCCACTCGACGGCCGAGGCCCCCCGGGTGGGGGCGTTGCGCGCCTTGTCGATCCGCACGCTCAGCAGCGCGACCGTATAGACGACCCACGGATGGTTGACCATGGTCAGGACCCCAACATCTTCATAGCGGCCGGGAAACTCAGGAAGATCACGAAACCCGCGCAGAGCAGGAGCTGGGCGACGAGCATCGACTGGGACCGCTCGCCCGCCTGCCCCTCCACCTCGGCGAGCTCACGCCGCCGCAGGGTCGCGGCGCGTGCGGTCAGAGAGGCGCGGACCTTGGCCCCGTCGTCGGCGACGAGGCCGAGCGCTGCGGACAGGTCGCGCAGCTCGTCCACGTTGATCTCGTCGCCGAGCTGGCCGAGCGCCTGCCAGGGGGTGATGCCGACGATCCGGGCGTTGCCGAGCGCCTCGCGGATCCGGGCCATCGCCCAGTTCGCGCCCTCCCCGGGATCCGCCGTGCTCGCCGCACTCGCCGTGCTCACCGAGACCGCCATCATGAGCGCCTCCGGTACGCCCCGCCCGCCGGCCAGGTTCATCGCCACCAGGTCGAGGAAGGCGCCGACCACGTGCCGGAAATCGCGGCGCATCCGCGCGGCGTCCCGCCGGATCTGCAGGTCCGGCAGGAAGAAGAAGACCGCGGCGACGGCGAGCGCGCTCCACAGCGGGACGGTCAGCGAGACGCCCCAGCCCATCAGCGCCAGCCAGCCCGCCAGCAGCGGGAAGGCCAGCAGGCCGGAGGCGGCCAGCAGCGCCTTCGTGGCCAGGAACCCCTCGAAGGACTTGCCGAGCAGCGCCAGATCGGCCCTGGCCGACCGGACTTCCCAGCCGCGGGCCGCGTACAGGCGGGCCATCCGCTCACCCAGTCCGCGCCGGAACGCGCTGACCTCCTCGTCGGGCAGGACCAGCCGCATGCGCGGGGCGTCGGTGCCCTCCCGGGCCGCGTCCAGCGCCAGCAGCCGCGTCACCAGTCCCGGCCGGGCCGGGAAGAGCGCCCGCACCAGCAGGAACAGGCCGAGGCCGAGGACTCCCCCGGCGAACAGCGCCTCAGTCATCACGCACCTCGCCTCCGGAGGACAGGCCCAGCAGGCGGGCGGGCTTGTCGAACCGGGCCAGGCGCCGCATCCACGCGAACCCGGCGCCGAAGAAACCCGCCACCACGACCAGCACCGCCTGGCCGAGGGCGTCGTCGTACTCGGCCACGTAGTCGGGGTTGAACACCACCAGGACCGCCGCGAAGGTGACGGCCGTACCGGTCACGATCTGCACGCTGCGCCGGGTGGAGCGCCGCTCGGCCTCGACCCGGCGGCGCATGTCCAGCTCCTCGCGGGCCGATACGGCGAGCGCGCCGAGCACGTCGCGCAGGCCGGGGCCGCGCAGCCGGGAGTTGAGGATCAGCGCGGCGACCACCAGGTCGGCCGAGGGGTCGTCGAGCTCGTCGGCGAACAGGCGGAGCGCGTCGGGCAGCGGCATCCGGGTGTGCAGGCGGTCCACCAGGTCGCGCAGGTGCGGGCGGAGCATCGGGGAGGCGGCCCGGATCGAGGACGGGATCGCCTGCTCCAGGCCGGAGGCCCCGGCGATGGTGTCGCGCAGCGACTCGGTCCAGGCGGCCAGGCCCTCCAGCCGCCGCATCGCCGTCCGCTCCTCCGCAGCGCCGCCGGACAGACCGCGCCAGCCCAGGGCCAGCAGTACGGCGCCGGCCGCCATGACCGGCCACCCCGTCACCGCGAGCACGGCCACCCCGGCGATCGCCCCGGCGGCCGACCTGGTGGACAGGGCCTTCAGCAGCTCGCGCCGCCCGGCCTTCCTGCCGGGGGCGGGCGGGCGGGGACGCACGCCGTACAGGGCCAGGCCCAGCAGGAACAGGCCGCCGCCCACGGCGGCTCCGGCGAGCAGCGCCAGCGGGTCGAGCAGCCCCGGCGGGATCGGGATCACCGGCACCGCCTCCCCGGCCGCGGCCCGCGGGGCGGGGCCGTTCCCGCACCGGGCCGTCCGCCCGCCGCGCCGCACGGGACGGCCGCGCCGGGCCGTCCGCCCGCCGCGCCGCGCGCGGCGGCCGCCATGTCCACTCCCCGGGGTCGTAGCCGTGGTAGGCGAGCTCCTCCAGGCAGGACAGCGGCGCGTGCGGCGTCGCACGGCCGTCCGGCCCGGCGGTGAAGACCTCCGAGGACAGCACCCGGCCGTCGACGCCGGCCACCTCGCGCACGCTCGACACGAAGCGCCGCAGCCGCCCGCCCCGGGCGTAGTCGTTGCGCTTCTCGATGAAGACCACGAAGTCGATCGCGCCCGCGATCAGCATGTGGGTGGCCTCGATCGGCAGCCGCTCGGCGGCCTGGAGCGCGTAGGTGGCGATCCGGTTGAAGACCTCCATCGAGGAGTTGGCGTGGATGGTGGACAGCGACCCGTCGTTGCCCTGGGTCATCGCGTTGAGCATGGTGACGATCTCGTCGCCGAGGACCTCTCCGACGATCACCCGGGAGGGGTTCATGCGCAGGGAGCGGCGGACCAGCTCGGCCATGCTGATCTCACCCTGGCCCTCGGAGTTGGGCAACCGCTGCTCGAAGGCCACCACGTTCGGGTGGAGCTCCGGGAACTGGTCGAGGCCCAGCTCCAGCGCGCGCTCGACGGTGATGAGCCGCTCGGTCGGCGGGATCTCGTTGGCCAGCGCGCGCAGCAGGGTCGTCTTCCCGGCGTTGGTGGAACCGGCGATCATGATGTTCTTCCTGGCCGCGACGGCGGCCGACAGGAAGCGGCCCAGGGTCGGGGTGAGCGTGCCGTTGCCCACCAGGTCGCTGAGGAAGACCTTGCCGAGCCGGGCGCGGCGGATGGAGACCGCCGGGCGGACCGTCACGTCCATGACCGCCGAGAGCCGCGACCCGTCCGGGAGCCGCAGGTCGAGCTGGGGGTTCGCGGTGTCGAAGGGCCGGCTGGACAGGCCGCTGTAGGCGGCGAGGATCTGGATCAGCTCGACCAGTTCCTCGTCGGAGTCGGCGACCGGCTCCCCCATGACCTCCCGGCCGTCGGCGTAGCCGACGAAGACCCGGTCGCAGCCGTTGATGTCGATGTTCTCGACCTCGGGGTCGTCGAGCAGCGGCTGCAGCCGGCCGACGCCGAACAGCGCCGCGTGGATGCCGGAGGCGAGGGCCTCCTCCTCCTCGGCGGTGGGCGGCGTACGGCCGACGCCGATCTCACCGCGGGCGTACTCCTCCAGCACCTGCGCGATCAGCGCCCGGGCGAACTGCCGCTCGTCCTCGCCGGTCATCGGGGGCAGGCCGCTGGCCTGGTCCAGACGGCGCTGGTGGGCCAGCCGGTCGCCGACCTCCTGCCGGAACCTCTTCACCAGGGTGTGATCGATGCTCACGCGGCCTCCTTCGTCGGCCGCGTGAGCAGGGCTGCCGCGCCCATGGCTCGCTCGCTCCGCCCGCTCACGTACCCTCCCGCCATCCGGCCGGGGCGGGGTACGGGGCCGGGGGACCCTGGGGGGCGGGTGCCGGGCCGTACGGGCCGGGGGCGTCACCGCGCAGGGCGGACGCACCGCTCCGCGGACCGGGGGCGTCGTCCCGTGGGCCCGGGACGCGCCGCGGGCCGGGGGCACCGCCGTACGGACCGGGATCACCGGGCGGGGCGGGCGCCGGGCCGTACGGGGCCGAGACCTCGCGGGAGGGCGGGGCGTCCGGGGGGATCTCGGCGGCCAGGCGGCCGGCGAGCTCTCGCGCGGTACGGATCAGCAGCGAGCGGTCCAGGCGGCCTCCCCACTGCCCGCGCAGCAGTTCGGCGCCCTTGGGGTCGTGCGCGAGCCCCGCCACGAAGGAGACGTCCCTGCCGGTCGCGGCGACGATCCTGCGGACGTCGTCGATCGTCCCCCGATACTGCCGGGGGTCGGCGATCACCACCACCCCGGCCCGCGTCCCCCTCGGCATCACGTGCAGGCGCTCGCGCAGGTGGGCGACGTGGTCCAGGCTCCCCCGGGTGAACAGGACGACCAGCTCCGCCTCGGCGACGAGCTCCCCCAGCTCGGGGTGCCCGCCCAGGCGGCCGCAGTCGGCCAGCACGTCGGCGCCGGGCAACGCGGCGAACGCCCGGCCGAGCGGTCCCCAGAGCCAGGTCAGGCCGGCCGCCTGCTCCCCGTGGGTGAGCCCCGCCAGCACGTCCAGCCCGCCGACGATCTTCTGGGTGTGCTCGTGGATCAGCGCGGGGGTCAGGCCGCGGCGGGCCGTGGCCCCCAGCGTGAGCAGCCCGCGGCCGGGATTGAGCACGCCGCCGTCGGCGGCGGGCAGCCGGTAGGCGAGGTCCCCTCCGGCGGGGTCGCACTCCGCCACCAGCACCGGGCGCGGCCAGACCGCACCGAGCGCCGTGGCCGCCGTGGTCACGCCGGGTGCGCCCTTGTCCGCGGCCAGCACGATGAGCGCCACGTCAGCGCGCTCCCGGCAGCTCGGCCAGGGCGATCTCGCCCCGGGCGGAGTAGCCCACGACCGTGGGGGAGATCGAGGAGTCCACGATGATCGTGATCTGCCCGGCGGAGCCGCCGCGGCCCTGCGCGCCGACGCTGTGCACGAGCGCGCTCTGCGCGAGCACGCGACCGGGCGAGCCGCTCGACTCGCCCCGCGCGGGCACGTGGACGACCTGGACCCGGTCGCCCGCCCGCAGCGTGGAGGGCATCTGCCCGGGCTTGAGCGCCAGGCCCACCTGGGCCTTCCCCGGGCCGAGCTCCTCGCTGGCGGACAGGGTCATCGCCTCGGTGAGCAGCGTGCCCGGGAGGATGGTGACGCGGGCGAAGGTCTTCGCGACCTCGGCGCGCGCGGAGTAGGGCACGTAGCCGATGCCGGTGTCGGCGATCTGGACCTCGCGCATCGCCGCCTCGGTGATGGGCTGCCCGGTCCCGATCTGCTGGACGACCTGGATGGCGGAGACCCGGTCGCCGCTGCGCAGCACCAGCAGGGTGGTGGCGAGCGCCCCGCCCAGGATGAGCAGGACGGCGAGCGCCGCGAGCGCGGGTTTGCG
This sequence comes from Planomonospora alba, assembly GCF_039534085.1. Lineage (NCBI taxonomy): Bacteria > Bacillati > Actinomycetota > Actinomycetes > Streptosporangiales > Streptosporangiaceae > Planomonospora > Planomonospora alba. The sequence continues at coordinate 7,884 of NZ_BAAAUT010000003.1, read as the reverse complement.
CTCGCGCGGGGGAACGGGGAGTTTCCGTGCCGCCGGCCCCGACAGGGCGCCCGCCGGAGCGGTCCGGTCCGCGTTCACCGGCGCGCGGCCTGATGGCTTCTCGCTTGTCGTCCTCATGGGCGAGGGGGCTCCCAGAGTGATCACGTATGGGTTACTGGTCGAATTTACGCCATTATGCGTACCTTGCCGATGTGCCGTAGGGCAAAAGCGAGGACCAATGCTCGTTTGGTAGGAACAGCTTGTCAATGCCAGTTCACAGGAACCTTGCTCGTCCGGTGGATGACATCGGGACCGGCTAGCGATACGGACGGAAATAAATGCATTTAACAACCGTCACACTGGCCACACCAGCCATTTCACCGCCATCCGGGCGAAGTTCACCCCGACCCTTCCTGGTTGTGCACCACCTTTCACGCCGACTCATTCTGAACCCGTTCAAGACATGCCGTCCTGGGACCATGGCAACGCGGTCCAGGCGGGTCCCGCCCGGCGCGGGAGGACTCCGCCGCGCCCTCCGGGCGGCCGTCGGGCGGCTCCGCCCGCAGGGCCGCCGGGGCACCGGCGGCCTCTCCCCGCCCGCACCACCGGGCTCCCGCCCCTCCCCGCGGGTCACCCAGCGGACCGCCGGCCGCCGGTGAGCCGCCCTCGCGCGCTTCCGCCTCTCCGCGGACCGCCTCGCCCCCACGGGATTCCGGCGGGCCGCCCCGGCCGGGGAAGCCCCCCGTCCCCGTGAGTTATCCACAGGCGGGGAGGTTTTCCACAGATGGGGCCGGACGCTCCCCGCGCGCCCGACCGTTTCCGGCATGGTGGATGTCCACGGGAAACGGCACGACACGTCGGCACCGACCGGAAGTTGTCCACAGGAAGGGAGGTTTTCCACATAGCGCCCCCGAGTGCGCGCGTCTGCCGCGAATGCCCCTTCCCAGACCGTCCCCAGTCGCTAGGTTGGCAGGGGGCCTGACCGAGGAGAGCGGCGATGCGGATCATGCTCACCGTGCTCAGCGAGCACGCCGACCGGGACGTCCTGGTCGAGGGTGACGAGACGACCACGGTCGCCCGGCTCGCCGAGGCGCTCGCCGGGCAGGCGGGCGAACGGCACACCAACGTGGTCCGGCTGACCCGCAGCCGGGCCCCCTACGGCCTGGGCCGCTCCGGCGCGGGGACCGCGCCGCCCGAGCTCTGGCGGGACGGCCGCGCCCTTCCCCCCGACGCACCCGTGCTCGGCCTGCTGCGCGACGGCGACCTGGTCACCCTCGACCGGCGCCTGGCCGTCTCGACCTTCGCCGACGAGCCCGGCGGCATCGTGGAGATCCGGGTGGCCGGCGGCCCGGCCGCCGGATCCGTGCACCGTCTGGGCTTCGGCGTGCACACCGTCGGCTCCGACCCCGCCTGCACGGTCGCCCTGCACGATCCCCTCCTGCCCGCCCGGGCAGCCGTCGTGCGGCTCACCCCCGACGCCGTCACCGTGGAGCCCGTCGTGCCGCGGACGGGCGCCTCCTCGGGCTCCCTCCCCCCGGCGCGGGGCTCCTCCGGCCGCCCTGCGGGGCCGCGCCGCCCGCGGCGCGGGGGCTCGGCCCCGGACGTCGGCCCGGCGGAGCGCACCGCTCCTTCCCGCCCCCGGTCCCCCGAGGACGTCGCGGGTCTCCTGCTGGACGGCGAGCCGGTGGAGCGGGCGGTCGACTGGCCCGAGCACGCGGTGCTGACCTGCGGTTCCTCGGTGCTGACGCTGACGGCCGTCGAGCCGCCCGACGCGCACCTGGACCCCCGGCCCGGCGGCGGGCTCGCCTACAACCGGCCGCCCCGGCTCCGCCCTCCGGCGGCCGAGCGGCGCCTGGAGGTCCCGGCCGAGCCCCGGCGGGCCGAGACCATGCGGCTGCAGCTGCTGACCGCGGCCCTGCCCCTCCTGCTCGGCCTGGGCATGGCCTGGGTCCTCAAGACGTGGTACTTCCTGCTGTTCGCGCTGCTGAGCCCGTTGATCATGATCGGGCAGTGGTGGAGCGACCGCAGGCACGGCCGCAAGCGGTACCGGCAGCAGATGAAGGACTACCGCGAGCGCCTGGCGGTCTTCGAGGCCGCCGTGGAGCGGGCCCGCGCCGCCGACGAGGCCGCGCGCCGCGCCGCCTCCCCCGACCCGGCCGAGGTGCTGCTGACCGCGACCGGGCCGCGGCGGCGGCTCTGGGAGCGCCGCGACCACGACCCCGACGCGCTCCGCCTCCGGATCGGCCTCGCCGACCTGGCCGCCGACCTGGAGTTCGTCCCGGAGCGCGCCGCCCCGCCCGACGCGCCGCTGCCCGAGCCGCCGATCTGCCGGGCGGTGCCGGTGGCGCTGGCCATGCGGCGTCTCGGCGTGGCGGGTCTGACCGGTCCCCGGGACGTCACCGCGGGTCTGGCCCGCTGGCTCGTCGGCCAGGCCGCCGTCCTGCACAGCCCGCGCGACCTGGCGATCGTGGTGCTGTCGGCGCACGGCGACGGCGAGGAGCGGTGGAACTGGGTCCGCTGGCTGCCGCACTGCGCCCCGCACGGCGGCGAGGACTGCGTGGCGCTGGTCGGCGCCGACCCGGAGGCGGCCGCCCGCCGGGTCGGCGAGCTGACCGCGCTGATCGACGAGCGCCTCGGCGAGGAGGGTCGACCGGCGGCTGCCGCCCGCCTCCCGTCCGGCTGGGGCGGGCTCGCCGGCACGGCGGCCCCGGAGACGCCCGTCTACGACGAGCGCCCCCACGACGTGCTGGTCCTCCTGGACGGCGCCCGGGTGCTGCGCGCCCTGCCGGGCATGCCGCAGGTGCTGCGCCAGGGCCCCCGCGCGGGCGTCTACACCCTGGCGCTGGACGACGACCAGCGGCTGCTGCCCGAGGAGTGCGCCACCGTCGTGCGGGCGGAGCCGGACGGCCTGCTCCGGTTGCGCGGCGGCGGCCTCGACGACCTCGGCGAGGTCCTGGCCGACCAGGTCTCGCCCTCCTGGTGCGACCGGCTGGCCCGCTCCCTGGCCCCGGTGCGCGACGTCAGCCGCGACGACGCGGGCTCGGCCCTGCCCTCCTCCGCCCGGCTGCTGGACCTGCTCCGGCTCCACCCGGCCCCGGAGCTCCGCACGTCCTCCGTGTCCCCCTGGCCGCCCGTCTCCCCGGGCTCCCCCGGCCCGCGGAGCCCGCTTCCCCCCGCGGCTGCGGGCCCCGCGGCCCCCGGCCCCTCCGGCGCCGCGGGCGGCGCCGGAGCGGGCGTCCTGTCGGGAGCGGCGCTCGCCGAGCGGTGGGGCCGCTCCACCGAGGCGGTGATCGGCGTCGGGCCGGACGGCCCGTTCTCCGTGGACCTGAGCCGGGACGGGCCGCACGCGCTCATCGCGGGCACCACCGGCGCGGGCAAGTCCGAGCTGCTGCAGACGCTGATCTGCTCGCTCGCGGTCGCCAACCGGCCGGACGAGATGACGTTCGTGCTGATCGACTACAAGGGCGGAGCCGCCTTCAAGGAGTGCGTACGGCTCCCGCACACGGTCGGCATGGTCAGCGACCTGGACGGTCACCTCACCCAGCGGGCCCTGGCCTCCCTCGCGGCCGAGATCCGGCGCCGGGAGCGGTTGCTGCTGGCGGCCGGCGCCAAGGACATCGAGGACTACCACGCGCTGCGCGACGCCCGGACGGCCCGCGCCTCCCGCGACCTGCTGGTGGCCGGCGGCCCCTCCTCGATCGCCGCCCCGGTCACGCCGCTGCGCGGCCGGGGCGGTGACCGGCCGCCCCCGGCGCCGCCCGCGCCGCTGCCCCGGCTGGTGCTGGTGATCGACGAGTTCGCCGCGCTGGTCGGCGAGCTGCCCGACTTCATGGCCGGGCTGGTGGACATCGCCCGGCGGGGCCGCTCGCTGGGCGTCCACCTGATCCTCGCCACCCAGCGGCCCGCGGGCGTGGTGACCCCCGACATCCAGGCGAACACCTCGCTGCGGATCGCGCTGCGGGTGACCGACGCCTCCGAGTCCTCCGACGTCATCGGCGCCCCCGACGCCGCCCGCATCGCCAAGTCCACCCCCGGCCGGTGCTACGTGCGCTCGGGGGCGGGCGCCCCGGTGGCGGTGCAGACCGCGCGGATCGGCGGGCGGAGCCCCGCCGCGGCGGGCGAGGCCCGGACACGGGTGACCGAGATCGGCTGGCGGGCGCTGGGCCACCCGGTGGCCGCGCCCGACTCCGGGGCGGAGGGCTCCCCCGACACCGACCTGTCGCTGCTCGTCGACGCCCTGCGGGAGGCGGCCCGGATCGCCGGGATCCCCGAGCAGCCCAGCCCCTGGCTCGATCCGCTCCCCGACCTCGTCGTCCTTCCGGACCTGCCCGACCCGTCCGGTTCCTCCGGGCGCCCGGCCCTCTCCGGAGGGCCGGGTCCGGCTCCGCGCCCCGGTGCGGACGGTTCCGGGCGGGCGGACGGACGCGCGGACCCGCCCCGGGAGCCGGTGGGCGGCCGCCCGCCGTACCTGGTGGGGAGTGAGGAGGTGCCCCCGCTGGTGTTCGGGACGACCGACCTGCCGTGGGCACAGGACCGGCGGGCGCTGGAGCTCGACCTGGCGCACGGCGGGCACCTGCTCATCGCCGGTACGGCCCGCAGCGGGCGGTCCACCGCGCTGCGCACGCTGGCGGGGGCGATCGCCGCGGGCGCGTCCCCGCAGGACGTGCACCTGCACGCGATCGACTGCGGGTCGGGGGCGCTGCTTCCCCTGGTGGCGATGGCGCACTGCGGCGCCGTGGTGACCCGCGACCAGCTCGACCGGGTCGAGCGCCTGCTGGCCCGCCTGCGGGCGGAGGTCGGGCGGCGCCAGCAACTGCTGGCCGAGGCCGGATACGCCTCCCTGGCCGAGATGCGCGCCTCCTCCGGCGCCCCGCGGCCGCCCTGGCTGGTGCTGATGCTCGACCGCTGGGAGGGGTTCGTCGCGGCGTTCGAGGGCTACGACTACGGGCGGCTGGTCGACGCCCTGCTGCAGCTGCTTCGGGAGGGCCCGGCCGTCGGGCTCCGCGCCGTGGTGACCGGTGACCGGTCCGCGCTGCTCGGGCAGATCTCCACCGTCTTCGACGACCGACTGATCCTGCGCCTGGCCGACCCCGCCGACTACGGGCTGGCCGGGCTGCCCGTCAAGGACCTGCCCGCCGCCCTCGCTCCCGGCCGGGCGCTGTCCATGGGAGAGCACGGCCTGACCGAGAGCCAGATCGCCCTGCTCGACGCCGACCCCTCCGGTCCCGCGCAGGTCGCCGTGGTGCAGGCGCTCGCCCGGACGGTGCCCGACCGGTTCCCCGGCACCGCCGCCCCTCAGGTGCACTCCGCCGGCACCGCCGCGCAGAGCGCGGACGGCACCACCGCGACCGGCTCGGACGGCACCGCCGCGGCTGCCGCCTCCGGCCCTTCCGGGCCCGCGGAGCGGATCGGCACCGCACGGCCCGCCGAGGTCCCGGGCAGGCCCGTGTGGATCTGGGACGGCGAGCCGCCGCTGCGGGTGGACGCGCTGCCACTGCGGATCACCGCCACGCAGGCGATGGGCCTGGTGCCGGACTTCGAGCCGCCCTCTCCCCTGTGGGCGCTGCTCGGCGCCGGCGGCGACTCCCTGGCCCCGCTCGGTGTCGACCTGCAGGCCCAGGGTCCCGGCGCGGTCGTCGCGGGCCCGCCCCGGTCGGGCCGCTCCTCGGCGCTGCTGACGGCCGCCCGCTCCCTGCTCGGCCACGGCACCCCGGTCGTCCTCGTCACCCCCAGGCGCAGCCCGCTGCGCGCGCTGGAGGGCGCCGACGGGGTGCTGGGCGTGCTCGACGGGGAGGGTGACCTGGCGGCGGCCGTCGCGGGCCGGGAGCGCTACGCGGTGCTCGTCGACGACGCCGAACTGCTCTCCCCGGACAGCCCGCTCGGCACGGCCCTGGAACAGGCGCTGCGCACCGGCCGCGACGGCGAGCACGGCCTGATCCTCGCCGGTTCCACCGGCGACCTGACCACCGCCTACCGGGGCTTCGTCGCCGAGGCCCGCAAGTCCCGCACCGGCCTGCTGCTGGCGGTCCAGAGCCCCGCCGACGGCGATCTGTTCACCGTACGGCTTCCGCGCGGCGCGGTCGGCGGCCCTCCGGGCCGGGGCCTGCTCGTCACTCTGGGAACGGTGACCCCGGTCCAGACGGCCCTGCCGGGGTGATGACGTCAGGCGAAGACCTCGATCTGGCAGCGCACTCCGTTACCCCGGACGATGCGCGCATCACTGGTGATCAACGGACAGGACAGCGGCTCGGCCGATCCGCCTTTCCCCACCGGCGCTTCGACCAGCGCACTCGCGTCCGCCGCGATCACTTTTGAGATCTTCCTCTGGCCGGCTCGCTCGGGATGTCCTCGGGGGAGGCGGTGTCGACCGCGCCGGCCTCGGCTCGTTCGAGGATCTCTTCGAGGCTGGGCTGACGGGCGTCAGCGACGAGTTCGCCCAGCGGATATTCCTGCGAGGACTGCCGGGCACGCATCGCCCGCTCCTTGTAGGTGAGGCAGACCCCGTCGGGGATGTCGCGGATCTGGATCGTCGCCACAGCGCTGGTTCAGCACGTCAGCGCTGAACCAGCGCTGTGGCGGGCGGGGTCACTGCGTGGCGGAGTGGATCCTGCCACGATAAGAGTTGATCACTCTCGACGCCTCGGCGAGTTCCTCTGCCATGCGCTCGAAGGCGACCCGGTAGTTCTGCCAGGCCTCGCCGAACCGCGTGGCGCCCGGGCCGGTCCAGGCCACGCCGACCTTTCCCGCCTCGGCGTTCAGCGCGGCCACGATCTCCTGCACCTGGCCGGCCCGCTGCTGGAACTGGCGGGCCATGGCGTCCATTTCTTCCAGGTTCCCACCGACCATGCTGTGACTCATGCCGTCTCCTTCGGGATCGGTGTCAGAGGGGTCACCAAACGAACTCACGGTACGCGCATGGATCACTTGCTATCAGCGTTATACCCAGCGGTTATGATCTCCGCCAGACACCGTTGTTTTTTTATCCGTTTATCGCGATATGAGGGGCAGCCGGAAATGCGGGAGATCGTGGTGACCGGTGGAGGCACCGGGATCGGATACGCCATCGCGGCGGCGTTCGTCGCGCAGGGGGACCGGGTCACCGTCACCGGGCGGCGGGAGCAGGTGCTCAAGGAGGCGGTCGACCGGCTGGACGCGGGCCGTACCGGGCGCGCCGGTCACGCCGCCTTCAACGCGGCCGACCCGGTCGCCGTGGGCGAGGCGCTGGACAGGCTGCCCGCCCGAGTGGACGTGCTGGTCAACAACGCCGGAGGGAACACGGACCTGGACCGCGCGCCCGCCGACGACGACCTGATGGACGTGGCCGAGGGCTGGTGGGCCAACCTCAACGCCAACCTGATGTCGGCCGTGCTCGTCACGACCGCGCTGACCCCCCGGCTCGCCGACCACGCCAGGATCGTCACGATCGGCTCGATCGCCGCCAGGGGGACGGGCTCCGGGTCGTACGGCGCCGCCAAGGCCGCCGTGGAGGCGTGGACCGCCGACCTGGCCGCCGAGTTCGGGCCGCGCGGCATCACCGCCAACGTCGTCTCCCCCGGCCTGATCGTGGACACCGAGTTCTTCCGGGGCCGCCTCACCGAAGAGGGCATACGCCGCCGGGTGGAGAACACGAGGAACGGCCGCGCCGGCACCCCCGAGGACGTGGCGGAGACCGTGCGATTCCTCGCCTCTCCGGAAGCGCGCCACATAACCGGCCAGGTCATCCACGTCAACGGCGGCGCGTATCTCGGAAGGTGAGACCCGGCGGAACCGGGGAATCAGGAGGCGCTTACACTCCGTTGGAGGCCCGTCCGGCCCCGTTGTCCGCGTGCATGAAGGGAACGACCTCGGTGCAGAAGGTCCTGATCGCCAACCGTGGTGAGATCGCCGTGCGGATCGCCCGCGCCT